>CAZXYL010000192.1:0-10261 GCA_964644915.1 uncultured Geminicoccaceae bacterium | reverse complement strand
GTGCAGCAGGCTGATCAGCGTGCCGAACAGCGGTCGCCCGGTGATGAAGGACTTGGTGCCGTCGATCGGGTCGAGACACCAGACGAACTCGGCGTCCAGCCGCTCGGCGCCGTACTCCTCGCCGTCGATGCCGTGCTCGGGGAAGCGCGCCCGGATCAGGTCGCGCAGGCGCTCCTCGGTCTCGCGATCGGCCGCCGTGACCGGGCTCTCGTCGGCCTTGTGCTCGACCGCGACCGGCGTCCGCCAGTAGCGGCGGATGATCGCCCCGGCGGCATCCGCCAGCTCGTGAGCGAAGGACGTGAACGCAGCGGCGAGCGGGGCCTCCGTCACGATGCCGACCTGCCTCAGCCGCCGGGCAAGGGCGGCGGGTTCTCCGCGCGCGTGCGCATATAGGCGATGATCTCGGCACGCTCCTGAGGCTGCCGCACGCCGGCGAAGGCCATCTTGGTGCCGGGCGCGAAGTCGCGCGGGTTCTCGATGAAGTGATCGAGCGCCTCGTAATCCCAGACCCCCTCCATCCCTCCGAGCGCAGGGGAGTAGGCGAAGTCCTCGACCGCGGCGATGTCGCGGCCGACCACGTCCCACAAGTGCGGGCCGATCTTGTTCGGGCCACCCTGATCGAAGCTGTGGCAGGTGACGCACTTGCGCGCGGCCCGCTCGCCGGCGCTCGGATCCGCCTGCGCGAGCAGCGGCCCGATCCCGGCCTCGTCGCCAGCGGCCTGCCCGGGCGCGGCTTCAGGCTCCGCCTCGACCGCCGCGGTCTGCTGCTCGGCGTCCGCGGCTCCCTGCTGCTGCTCGGGCGCCGCGGCGTCCTCCCCGTCGGCGGGCGCAGGCTCCTCGCCTTCGGCCGCGCCCGCCTCCGCGGGCTCTTCCGCGGCCACCGCCTCGGGCTCGGGCAGGGGCTGCGGATCGTCCGAGAGCGAGTGCAGGTAGAGGATGATATCGGCCCGATCGTCCGGATTCCTTACACCGGCGAACGCCATCCGCGTCCCGGGCGCGAAGCCGCGCGGGTCGGCGAGAAAGCCGTCCAGGGCCTCGTAGTCCCAGATGCCCTCCAGCTCGAGGAGCGCGTTCGAGTAGTTGAAGCCCGGCTCACCACCGATGTCACGCCCGACGGTGTCCCAAAGGTGCGGGCCGACCTGATGCGGGCCGTCCCGCTCGAAGCTGTGGCAGGCGACGCAGGGGCGCGCCGCGGCCTGCCCCTCCTCGACGCTCGCCACCGCGAGGCGCACCGCGATCGGCTCCACGCCCGGCTCCTCGGCGGGCGGCGCATCGGTCGGCTCGGGAAGCGCCACCACGTAGACGGGCTCTTCCAGCTGTTGGGGGCTGTAGATGATGCGCGAGAGAACGCCCGAACCCGACGCGACGATGCCCGCGGTCAAGATGGCGGCCAGAAGTTTGTTGGTTTCGAGCGAAGATGCCATGGCGGGCGAGCTCTCCAGACCAGGACAAGCGTTCGAGCGTGGTGAAATCCTGACGCCGGGCCGTGCAGGCCACGCGGCACCGCAAGCTGAAAGCCCGGGTGCCGGCTGTCAAGCGGCAGTTTGTCCGGCGGTTTTGCTTTGCCAAACCTCCCCGAGACGCGCCATCCTGCCGTCCGATCTCATTGACCGATCAGGCCATGTCCGTCAACCCGCCATCATCCGCAGGCTCCCCCCGCGCCATCGTCATGATCCCGGCGCGGCTGCGCGCCACGCGTCTGCCCGACAAGCCGCTCGCGCTCATCGGCGGCGTGCCGATGATCGTCCAGGTCTGGCGGCGCGCGCGCGAGGCCGACGTCGGCCCGGTCGTGGTCGCCTGTGCCGAGCCCGCGATTGCCGAGGCGAGCCGGGCGCACGGCGGTGAGGCTGTACTCACCGACCCCGACCTGCCCTCGGGCACGGATCGGATCCACCAGGCGCTCTCGCGCCTCGACCCCGAGCGGCGCTTCGGGCTCGTGATCAACCTGCAGGGAGATCTGCCGACACTCGAACCTGCCGCGCTGCGCGCGGTCGTGGGGCCGATCGAGCACCTCGGCGCTGACATAGGGACCCTGGTGGTGGCGACCGAGGACCCGGGCGAGCGGGTGGACCCCAACGTGGTCAAGGCGATCGTCGCCTTCGATCCCGCCGCGCCGCGGCTCGGCCGGGCGCTCTATTTCACCCGGGCGAGCGCGCCGAGCGGCGAGGGCCCGGTCTGGCACCACATCGGCATTTACGCGTACCGCCGGGCGGCACTCGAGCGCTTCGCGCGCCTGCCGCCGAGCCCGCTCGAGCGGCGCGAGCGGCTGGAGCAGCTGCGCGCGCTGGAGGCCGGCATGAGCATCGGCGTGGCGCTCGTTGACACGGTTCCGCTCGGCGTCGATACTCCGGCCGACCTGGAGCGCGCCCGCGCCGGGTTCGAGGCCCGAACAGCGAAATAAGCCCGATCGTTCATCCGATGGTCGAACTCGCCGGCGTGCCGCCCCCGTCCGCAGCCACGGACGCCGATGCGCCCCGGCGCGTCGTCTTCCAGGGGCAGCCCGGCGCCTACTCGCATCTCGCCTGCCGCCAGGTCTGCTCGGAGCTCGAGGCGCTGCCCGCGGCCTCGTTCGAGGACGCGTTCGCCGCGGTGCGCGAGGGCCGCGCCGATCGGGCGATGATCCCGATCGACAACTCGGTCGCCGGCCGCGTCGCCGACATCCATCACCTCATGCCGCACTGCGCGCTGCACATCGTGGCCGAGCATTTCCAGCGCGTGAACCATCAGCTCCTGGCGCCGCCCGGTGCGACGCTCGAGGGCATCAAGACGATCCACTCGCACGTGCATGCGCTCAACCAGTGCCGGCGGCTGTTCCGCGAGCTCGGCGTCGCACCCAAGATCCATGCCGATACCGCGGGTGCTGCGGCCGAGGTCGCAGCCGCCGGGCGCACCGACGAGGCTGCGATCGCCTCGCGCCTGGCCGCCGAGATCTACGGCCTCGAGATCCTGCGCTCCGACATCGAGGACGCGATCCACAACACGACCCGCTTCATCATCCTCGCGCGCGACGCGATCGAGCCGCCGCCCGACCAGGGCCCGGTGATCACGAGCTTCCTGTTCCGGGTCCGCAACGTGCCGGCGGCGCTCTACAAGGCGCTCGGCGGCTTCGCCACCAACGGCGTCAATATGCTCAAGCTCGAGAGCTACGTGGATGCCGAGTTCAACCAGGCGCAGTTCTATGCCGAGATCCTGGGCCATCCCGCCCAGCGCGCGGTGAGCCACGCCTTCGAGGAGCTCATGTTCTTCTCCCGGGGCGTCGAGCGCCTGGGCGTCTACCCGGCGCATCCGTTCCGCTTCCGCCGCGCCTGACCCGGGGGCCCCGACCTTCACGACCGGCCGCGGGCGCGCCCTCAGGCATAGCCCGCCGCCGCATGCGGCAGCACACCTCGCCGCGGTACCGGGCGCACCTGCAGATGCCGCATGCGATGGCCGACCAGGATCCGCTCCCTGGCGATCTGCTCGGCGAGCTGATGCGGCGGCACCTGCTCGCGCGCGGCACGCTCGAACAGCTCGGTGAGCGTCAGCGGGATCGCCTCGAGCTGGACCAGGGCGCGCTGCCGGACGTAGCCATCCGGCTGCAGCTCCTGGGCGATGTTGATGAGGCCGCCGGCGTTGATCACGTAGTCCGGCGCGTACAGGATGCCGCGGGCATGCAGGGCCGCGCCGTGGCGGTCCTCGGCCAGCTGATTGTTGGCCGAGCCCGCGACGATGGCGCAGGCCAGGCGCGGCAGGCTCTCGTCGTCGATCACGCCGCCGAGCTCGCAGGGCGCCAGGACCTCGGCCTCGACGCCCACGATCTCGTCCACGCCCACCACCGTTGCGCCGAATTCGTCCGCGGCACGCTGCACGCGCAGCGGATCGAGGTCGGCGACGAAGAGCTGCGCCCCGCTCTGCCGCAGCAGGCGCGCGAGGTGGTAGCCGACGTGGCCCAGCCCCTGAATCGCGACGCGCAGGCCGGCGAGATCGTCGCGGCCGAGCCGGTGGCGCACCGCCGCCTTGATCCCGATCCAGACGCCGTGCGCGGTCAGGGGCGATGGATCGCCGCTGCCGCCGCGCGAACGGCCGAGCACATAGGCCGTCTCTTCGCCGGCCCAATCCATATCCGCCGGGCTGGTGCCCACGTCCTCGCCCGTGTAGTAGCGGCCGCCCAAACCGTCGATCGCGCGGCCGAGCGCCCGGAACAGCGCCTCCGACTTCTGGGTTCGCGGATCGCCGATGATCACCGTCTTGCCGCCGCCGAAGGAGAGGCCGGCCATCGCCGCCTTGTAGGTCATGCTTCGGGACAGGCGCAGGACATCGGTCAGCGCCTCTGCCTCGCTCGGGTAGGGCCACATGCGGCAGCCGCCGATCGCGGGGCCGAGCGTCGTGTCGTGGATCGCAACGACTGCCCACAGCCCGCTCGCGCGGTCGCAGAAGAACGACACCTCCTCGTGGCCGTCGAAACCGGGTGAGGAAAACACGTCCATGCTCGCCTCCAGGAACGGCCGCTGCGCCCGCCGGTGCTCGGCCCGATGCCGGCGCGGTGGGGCGCAGGGGTTCGTCGCCCGGAAAGATGGTCTCGGAATGGTTAAGAAAGTCTCAACCGACAGTAGATTCCTGACCCGGGGCTCGCCTCTACTATGACGCGGCACGCAGGGGCTGTGGCCGGTCGGCATCACGGCAACCAGCCGAGCCAGCGCCACCACAGGTAATCGAGCGGGGCGAGCACGAGCAGCGTGAGCAGGCCCAGCGCCAGGCTGAGCCGGCTCGCGGTGACGAGCGGGATGCGCGCGAGCGCCAAAGCCACCATCAAAGGCGGCGCCTGGTACGGCAGGAGCATGGTCGAGAACCCGACCACCTGGGCCATCAGGACCGCCGTGAGCGAGAGCCCCGTGGCCGTGGCGATCGGCTCCGCGAGCGGGGTGAGCACGGCGGGAAGCCCCGCAACCGCGACCGCCAGGCTCGCGACCGTCGCCATGCCGACCAGCGCGGCGAAGTTCGTCGCGGGCGCCTCCGGCGCGAGCGGCAGCCATTCCAGCAGCGCGGCACCAAGCGCCCGGCCGAGCCCGCTGGCGTCGATCAGGCTCACCATGCCGAGGATGCCGGCGACGTAGAGCACCGCGCCGAACTGGACCTTGCTCTCGAAGGTCGGGGTGTCGATCACGCCGATGCCCGGCAAGAGGCAGAGCAGTCCCGCGAACAATGCCACCCAGCCCGCTGAGATGCCGTGCAGCCAGTCGCTCGCCCAAAGGGCCAGGGCGAGCAGCAGCACGGCGAAGAGCCGTTTCTCGCGCCCCGACCAGGGTTCGGCTGTCGGCTGATCCGGCCGGGGCGTCGCGGGCGGCCGGTCCGGGAACAGCCGGCAGATCAACTCGGCCAGGAGGATCGCCTTCAGGAGGCCGAGCACGGGAAAGTGCAGCAGCAGGTAGGCGCCATAGGAGACGCTGACGCCATAGAGCGTCTCCGCAGCGCCGAGCAGGACCATGTTCGGCAGATTCGCCGGCAGGATCGCGAACGCCGGCATGAAGGTGCCGAAGCTCACCGCCAGGAGGATGCCCGTGCGACCGGTGCTCCCGCGCTCGAAGCCCAGCCCGCCGGCGAGCGCCTGGAAGATCGGCAGCAGGATCACGATCCGGCCCATCGCCGCCGGGACGAGGAAGGCGAGCCCGACGCTGATGGCGACGGTGCCGTAGATCACGTGCCGATAGGAGCCCTGGAGCCTGCCGGTCACCGGGCGGGCGAGGCGCGCGCCGAGGCCGGTCGCCTCGATCGCGGCCGCGATCACGAGCCCGCCGAAGACGAGCCAGAGGCTGGGCGCCGCGAAGCCCGCGAAGATCACCGAGGGCGGCGCGATGCCGAGCACCGTCACCAGGAGGAACACGAGGAGCGTGGTCAGATGCGCCGGCAGCGCGCCCGTGGCCCAGAAGCCGATCGCGAGCACGACCACCGATGCCGCCGGGGCGAGCCCCGGATCGAGCCCGACCAGCGCTGGTGCCAGGTAGAGCAGCGCCGCAGCCGCCGCCACCAGAACGGCGGCCGCCCGCGCAAAGCTCACCTGCAGCCGCCCCACGACCCCGCCGCCACCCTCACCCGGCGCCGCCGCCCGGTGCCGCCTCACTCATGGGGTGCGGCTTCGAAGTCCAGGAGGATGGCCCCCTCCTCCACCTGCTCGCCTTCGGCATAATGCAGCGTGGCGACACGCCCATCCGAGGGCGCGGTGATGGTGTGCTCCATCTTCATCGCCTCGAGCACCAGCAAGGGCGCGCCGCGCACGACCTCGGCACCCGCTTCGATCAGCCGGCGGATGATCCTGCCGGGCATGGGCGCCGTCAGAACGCCGGCGATATCCTCCTCGCTCTCCGCCGCCGCCAGCGGATCGACGCGCGCGAGCACCCAACGCCCCCGCGGCGTGAACAGGTGCAGCCGCATTCTGCTCTCGACCACGCTCACCAGGAGGCTCTCGCCGTCGAGTTGCACGCGCAACCGGCCCTCGGAGGTGACCTCACCTCTCGCTTCGAACTCGTGCTCGCGCACCTGCAGCCGCCAGCCCTGCCCGGCGGCCCAGGCGTGGATCTCGACCGTGCCGTCGCCGCCATCGAGCCGCAGGGTCTGGTGACCCACGTCGTTGAGGCGCCAGCCGTCGACCTGGTGCCAGGGCGACCAGGGATCGGCACCGGCCGCCGCCGCCGCGGCCGCACGCGCCTGCTGCCGGCAGAGCAGCCAGACGCTGCCCGCCGCCAGCGCCCAGGCGTCGGCAGCCGTCGCCTGTGGCAGCAGCACCTCGCCCGCGCGCTCGGCGAAGCCCGTGTCGATCCCTCCGGCCGCGAACTCGGGGTGCGTAGCGACGCGCAGGAGGTACTCGAGATTGGTCGCGGGCCCGACGACCTCGGTATCGGAGAGCACGTGGCGCAGGCGGCGGAGCGCCGCCGGACGGTCCTCGCCCCGGACGACCAGCTTCGCGATCATGGGATCGTAGAAGGGCGTGACGTCGTCGCCCGCGGCGACACCGGTCTCGATCCGCACCGTCCGGTCCTCCTCGGGGAAGCGCAGGTGCTCGAGCCGGCCCGTGGACGGCAGGAAGCCGCGTGCCGGGTCCTCGGCATAGAGCCGCGCCTCGATGGCATGGCCCTGCAGGCGGATCTCGTCCTGCGCCAGCGGCAGGCGCTCGCCCGCGGCCACCCGCAGCTGCCATTCCACGAGATCGAGCCCCGTGATCATCTCGGTGACCGGATGCTCGACCTGAAGGCGCGTGTTCATCTCGATGAAATAGAAGCTGCCCTCGCGATCCATGAGGAACTCGACCGTGCCCGCGCCCAGATAGTCGATCGCCTGCCCCGCCCGGACCGCCGCCTCGCCGATCGCGGCACGCTGCTCGGCGCTCAGGCCTGGCGCCGGCGCCTCCTCCACGACCTTCTGATGCCGGCGTTGCAGAGAGCAGTCGCGCTCGAACAGGTGCACGACGTGGCCGTGCCGGTCGCCGAAGATCTGGACCTCGATGTGGCGCGGCGCTTCGAGGTAGCGCTCGAGCAGCATCCGATCATCGCCGAACGCGGCTTTCGCCTCCCGGCGGGCGCCTTCCAGCGCGGCGGTGAAGCCCTGCGATGCCTCGACGACGCGCATGCCCTTGCCGCCGCCGCCGGCCACGGCCTTGATCAGCACCGGCCAGCCGATCGCCTCGGCCGCGGCGAACAGGCTCGCCTCGTCCTGAGCCTGGCCCAGCCAGCCCGGCACCAGTGGCACCCCGGCCTCGCCCATGATCGCCTTGGCACGGTCCTTGGCGCCCATGGCCTCGATCGCCTCGGGCGTCGGACCGATGAAAACGAGGCCCGCATCGGCGCAGGCGCGCGCGAAGGCGGCGTTCTCGGCCAGGAAGCCGTAGCCGGGATGGATCGCCTGCGCGCCGCTGCGCGCCGCGGCCTCCAGAACGGCGTCCATGCGCAGATAGCTCTCCGGCGCCGGCGCCGGGCCGATGCGGAGCGCCGCATCCGCCAGCTTGACGTGGCGGGCGTCGCGGTCGGCGTCCGAGTACACGGCGATCGCGCGGATGCCGAGCCGTCTCAGCGTCCTGATCACCCGGCAGGCGATCTCGCCCCGGTTCGCGATCAGGACGGCATCGAACATGCGCGCTCAGCCGATCCAGCGTGGCTTGCGCTTGTCGAGGAACGCCGCGACGCCCTCCCGGCCCTCCTCCGAGGCCCGGATCCGAGCGATCCGCCGGGCGGTCTCGCCGATCAGCTCGGGTGAGATCGGCCGCCCGGCCAGATCAAGCACCAGGCGCTTGGCCTCCGCCATCGCACGCGGCCCGTTGTGTACCAGCTCGCGCAGGAAGCTCTCGACGAAATGGGAGAGCTCGGCGTCCGGCACGGCCTGGTGGATCAGCCCGATCCGCTGGGCTTCCGCGGCGTCGATCCGCTCGCCCGAGATCATGAGCCAGCGCGCGTAGCGCTGCCCCACCGCCGCGACCACGTAGGGCCCTATCACGGCCGGGATCAGCCCCAGGCGCACCTCGGTGGTGCCGAACACCGCCCGCTCGCCCGCGATCGCGACATCGCAACAGCAGACAAGCCCGACGCCGCCGCCCAGCGCCGCACCGTTGACCATGGCCACCGTGGGTTTCGGCAGCTCGTGCAAAGTCTGCATCAGGCGGGCGAGCGCCATGGCATCGGCCTCGTTTTCCGCCTGGCGGTAGCCTGCCATGCGGCGCATCCAGTTGAGATCGGCGCCGGCCGAGAAGCTCTTGCCCGCGCCGGTGAGCACGACCGCACGCACGCTCTCGGCATCGCCCAGCGCCTCGAGCTCCGTGGTCAGCGCCGCGATCAAGTGCTCGTCGAAGGCGTTGTGCACCTCCGGCCGGTTCAGGGTGATCCAGACCACGCCGTCGGCCCGGCGGTCGGTCTGGAGGGGCGCGTCGCTCATGCGAAATCCTCGTTCACCCGTCCCTGTCACTGCGAATGAGCGCAGCGCTGTCGCTGAACGTCTTACCTTTCTCCGTCCAGTAGCTCTGCCACTTGTCGACGATGGCGAGCGCCTCTTCCCTCGTCGCCCGGACTTGCGCCGGTTCGTAGACGGCCTGCTCGAGAATGGCTTCGATCTCGGCCTCCAGCGAGCGGCCGTTCCGTCTCGCCCGCTCTTCCAGCCGGGCGACCAGCGCATCATTCACATCGCGCAGAAGGATCTGTGGCATCGTCCAACGCCTCGGTTCGAGGTGCTCGTACGCTTTGGTACCACGACCGACGCGCGCCGGAGAAGCACGGGCCGGCGTGGATGCTACATCCTGAACACGCCGAAATCGGTGCGCTCGATCGGGGCGTTGAGGGCGGCGGAGAGGCCGAGGGCGAGGACGGTCCTGGTCTCCTTCGGGTCGATGATACCGTCGTCCCAGAGCCTGGCGCTGGAATAGTAGGGATGGCCCTGGGCCTCGTACTGGGCGCGGATGGGCGCCTTGAACGCCTCCTCCTCATCGGCGGGCCAGCTCTCCCCTGCCCGCTCGAGGTTGTCGCGCCGGACCTGGGCGAGCACCGAGGCCGCCTGCTCGCCGCCCATGACCGAAATCCGCGCGTTCGGCCACATCCACAAAAAACGCGGGCCATAGGCGCGGCCGCACATGGCGTAATTGCCGGCCCCGAACGAGCCGCCGATGATGACCGTGAGCTTCGGCACCCGCGCGCAGGCGACCGCGGTCACCATCTTGGCGCCGTCCTTGGCGATGCCGCCCGCCTCGTACTTGCGACCGACCATGAAGCCCGTGATGTTCTGCAGGAAGATCAAGGGGATGCCGCGCCCGGCGCAGATCTGCACGAAATGCGCGCCCTTCTGCGCCGATTCCGAGAACAGGATGCCGTTGTTGGCGACGATCCCGACCGGATAGCCGCAGAGATGCGCCAGGCCTGTGACCAGGGTCGGGCCGAAGCGCGCCTTGAACTCGTCGAACTCGGACGCATCGACGATCCGCGCGATGACCTCGCGCACGTCGTAGGGCTGACGCACGTCCTCGGGCACGAGGCCATAGATCTCGGCCGGATCGTAGCGCGGCTCCTCGGCCGGCCGCAGCTCGACCTCGGGCCGCTTGGGGCGGTTGAGGTGCAGGACGATCCGGCGGGCGAGTGCGAGCGCGTGGTCGTCGTTGTGGGCGAAGTGATCCGCGACGCCCGAGATCCGCGTGTGCAGGTCCGCCCCACCCAGATCCTCGGCCGTCACCTCCTCGCCGGTCGCGGCCTTGACCAGCGGCGGGCCGCCCAGGAAGATCGTGCCCTGCTCCCTCACGATCACCGCCTCGTCCGAC
>CAZXYL010000191.1:0-3032 GCA_964644915.1 uncultured Geminicoccaceae bacterium | reverse complement strand
AAGCCGTTCTGACCAGGCGAAGCCACCTCAGCGCGACTGGCGCGACCTCGCGGGAGATGATTTGGCTGATCGATGCCCTTGCAGCGGTCGCTGAACCGGTCGAGATAAGTTCCTGTGGCGTCCGACGCTCAGCGACCCGAGCGAGGAGATGGTGTTCGAGGCCGCGGTGAATGGTCGGGCCGACTGGCTGCTGACTTTCAACGTGAGAGATTTCTCGGCAGCGGCACGGTTCGGGGTCAACGTCGGCAGGCCAGGCGCTGTGCTGCGCACAACTGGGATGTCCTCGGATGGCGAAGAAGACTGACGGAATCCGATTGCAAGGCTCGCTATTGCGCGAGGTCGAGAAGCTCGCACGTGAAGACGGTGCCTCGGTGGACCAGTTTGTCAACGTGGCGGTCGCCGAGAAGGTGGCAGCGCTGCGTACCGTCCGGTATCTCGAGGAGCGAGGCGCGCGCAGCGACATCCCGGGAGCGATCGAGCTACTCCGTCGGTTGGGTGCGGGTCGCCCCGCCGTGCCTGGGGATGAGCTCGACCGCGCGTCAGACGAGGACGAGATCATTCGCGCCAAGTGAGTTCGCCCCGGATTTTCGCCGCGCCCTCACCTCAGATGTAGGCGATCATGCGCCCGAAGCTCGCCACCGCGATCCAGGCGAGGAGCGATACCGCGGCGCTCGCCCTGGCCCAGCCCGGGGCGGGGTCCAGCTCATAGACGTAGGGGCGGTCGCGCGCGAGCCCGTGGAAGGTGACGATGTTGACCAGGGCCAGCGCGATCACGCCCATCTTCGCGAGGAAGAAGGGGTTGTCATAGACGTGGTCGGCATCGGCCGCGAACATGATGAAGCCGGTCGTGACCTGCACGGCGAAGGCGCCGCGGGCGATCGGGAGCAGATAGCTGGCGCAGACGTCCAGCGGCAGGCGCCGCGCGGCGCCGAGCACGCGCAGATCGAACACCGCGATCGAGCCCACGAGGAACGCGAGGCCCAGGATGTGGAGCACGCTGGCGAGCGGGTAGAGCCAGGTCGAGGTCCGGGCCTGGGTGCCGAGCCAGGAGGCCTCCAGCGCCTGCATCCATGCCAGGATGGTGCCGGGATCGCCGCCGTGTTCCATGCCGCGCCGAGCCCGGCTCAGCGCATCTGGTACGTCTCGCCGTTCACCCGCACCCACTCGACCCGGATCTCGTCGTCCTGGGAGCGGTGCGGATAGCCCATCACCGTGCACTCGGTGCCGACGGCGGCGATGTCCTCGGTGAGCCCGCGCCCCCGCGTCCGGGTCGGCGGCCCCAGCACCACGTCCCAGGTCTTGTCCGCGGTCGCGAGCTGCATATCGGCGTGAGGAAACTCATAGGAGATGGCCTCGATGGTGCCGGTGATCTCCAGCGGGTTCTCGGCGTCGTAGCTGCCCCAGCCGTGGTGCGCGAGCACGCCTCGCGCGGGTACCAGCAGGGCGGCTCCCCCGAGGATGAGGACGGCGCGGCGCGCAAGGACGGTCATGATCTCCTCCCGAGGCAGTGGCGTTCCGCCATCAATATGAACCCGACCGCGGGTCCGGCAACCGCGCAACCCGAACCAGCGCGCCTCGGCCCGGTGCCCGCGGGAGCAGCGGCGCGAACCGGTACGACCGGCGAGTACGAAAAGGTACCTGCGGCATGGCGGCACGGCGGAACTCGCCCCGCGCGCCGCGTTCATCTATATACCGCGGCGCGCCGGGCTGGACTTAACAGGGGCGCGCTTATGTAGTTAGCTAGCGCCCCCGATCACCCCTGCCCGGGCGGGGGCGCCTGGCGGTTCGGATGCGGACGCTTCGCCGAGACGAGTTGGAGGTGCATCGATGGCACAGCGTGGCGCGGTGGCGAGGACGCAGGAGGTACCCAGCGAGCTCGCCGCCTACGATGTCGAAGAGCTCCTCACCTTCTACCGTGAGATGCTGCTCATCCGACGCTTCGAGGAGAAGGCCGGCCAGCTCTACGGCATGGGGCTGATCGGCGGCTTCTGCCACCTCTACATCGGCCAGGAAGCGGTCGCGATCGGCATGCAGCACGCGTTGCGCGAGGGCGATTCGGTGATCACCGCCTACCGCGACCACGGCCACATGCTGGCCGCCGGCATGGACCCACGCCGGGTCATGGCCGAGCTCACCGGCCGCGCGACCGGCTATTCCAAGGGCAAGGGCGGCTCGATGCACATGTTCGCCAAGAGCAAGAAATTCTACGGCGGCCACGGCATCGTCGGCACCACGGCACCCCTAGGCACAGGGCTCGCCTTCGCCCACAAATACCGCGAGGACGGCGGGGTGACCTTGTGCTACTTCGGCGACGGCGCGACCAATCAGGGTCAGGTCTACGAGGCCTTCAATATGGCCTCTCTGTGGCAGCTCCCGATCGTCTACGTGATCGAGAACAACAAGTACGGCATGGGCACGTCGGTCGAGCGGGCGTCGGCAACCACCGAGCTCTACAAGCGCGGCGAGGCATTCGCCATCCCGGGCGAGCAGGTCGACGGCATGGACGTGCTCGAGGTCCGCGAGGTGGGTGAGCAGGCCATCGCGCATGCGCGCGAGACGGGCCCCTATATCGTCGAGGCGCTGACCTACCGTTATCGCGGCCACTCGATGTCCGATCCGGCCAAGTACCGGACCCGGGAGGAGGTGCAGAGGTATCGCGAGGAGCAGGACCCGATCGACCGGCTGCGCAAGCGGATGCTCGAGGCGGGCCTGGTCGACGAGGACACCTTCAAGAGCATCGACAAGGAGGTCCGGGCGATCGTCAACGAGTCGGCGCAGTTCGCCCAGGACAGCCCGGAGCCGGACCCGGAGGAGCTGTACACCGACGTCTATGTCGAAGCGTAAGCCGCGCCCGCGCGGTTCAGGGGAGGTCGTACGAAAACCATCATGCCTACCGAAATCCTGATGCCTGCCCTGTCGCCGACCATGACCGAGGGCAATCTCGCCAAGTGGCACAAGAAGGTCGGCGACACGGTCGAGGCGGGCGAGGTGATCGCCGAGATCGAGACGGACAAGGCGACCATGGAGGTCGA
>CAZXYL010000190.1:0-3631 GCA_964644915.1 uncultured Geminicoccaceae bacterium | reverse complement strand
CCGCTGGCTCTACAACCTGAGCTTCACCTTCTACGCCGTGCTCGGGGCATTTGCCATCGCGACCGTGCTCGGCGTGGTGCTCGCCGTGATCATCGTCTGGCACCCGCTGCTCGAGCGCACGGTGATGCCGATCCTGGTCCTATTCAACACCCTGCCCAAGGTGGCGCTGGCGCCCCTGTTCGTCATCTGGCTGGGCTACGGCATCTGGCCCAACATCGTGATCGCCGTGACCGTGAGCTTCTTCCCAGTCGTGATCAACAGCGCGGCCGGGCTCTCCAGCATCGAGCCGGAGCTGCTCGAGCTCACGCGCGCGCTGCGGGCGAGCAAGTGGCAGGTGTTCAAGAAGATCCGCTTCCCGAACGCCTTGCCCTACATCTTCGCGGGCCTGAAGCTCAACGCCACGCTGTCCGTCATCGGCGCGATCGTGGGCGAGTTCGTGGCCTCGGAGGCGGGTCTCGGGGCGCTGATCATCGCCGGCGGCGTCACCCTCGATACGCCTGCCATCTTCGCCGCGCTCTCGCTGATCGCGGCCCTGGGCCTGGCCCTCTACGGCGCGGTCGTGGCGCTCGAGCGAATCGCCATGCCGTGGGAGTTCCGCGAGGCGGAACGCCCTTGACGGTTGGAGTGGAGCGCGCCACGCAATAGGCAGGATCGATCGAGAACAGGGAGGCGAAGACCATGCGGCTCGTGCGGCTCGCGATCGCGCTCTTGCCGGTGATCGGGCTGATCGCCCCGGCGCCGGCCCAGGCGAAGGACCAGGTCACGCTCATGCTGAACTGGTTTCAGCTCGCCGATCACTCGCCCTTCTACCTCGCCAAGGAGCGGGGCTACTTCGACGAGGAGGACATCGAGCTCACCATCCAGCGCGGCCAGGGCTCGGGCGATGCCGCGCAGAAGATCGACCTCAAGCAGGCCGAGTTCGGCATCTCCGACGTGCCGACCGTGCTCACCGCGATCAGCAAGGGCGCGGAGTTGATGGTCGTCGGCATGGTCTACGACAAGGCCGCCAACAACCTCTTCTTCTACAAGGATTCCGGTATCGAGAAGGTCGAGGACCTGGTCGGGAAGAAGCTCGCAGCACCACCCGGCGATTCCCACCGGTTCCTGTGGCCCGCGCTCGCCCGCTTCCACGACGTCGACCCGGACAGCGTGACGCTGGTCAACGTCAAGCCCGAGGGCAAGCAGGCCATCGTCGCCTCGCGCAACACTGATGCGGCCTTCGACCTCTACACGAGCTATCCGATCTGGGAGAAGGTCCTGGGCGAGGGCAACGTCGGCAATCTTCTGTTTGCCGACCACGGCATCGCGCTCTACGGCCATGGCTACATTGTCCACCAGGATCTCGCGCGGGAAAACCCGGACCTGATCCGCCGCTTCCTGCGCGCCACCTATCGCGGCTGGCAGGACACCTATCATGAGCACGAAGCAGCGATCGAGGCGATGATGAAGGAGGTGGCCGGCATCGATAAGGACGCCTACCTCGACCACCTCGACCTCGTGCTCGATCTGGTCGTCACAGAGCGCTCGAGGGAGCACGGGCTGGGCTGGATGCTGCCCGAGCTGATGCAGGAGACCCACGACATCACCTATTCCGGTGGGCAGATGGACCAGGAGATCGAGGACCTGGATCAGCACTGGAGCAACGAGTTCAACTCGAAGCTCGACGCGCCGAGCTGATTCCGAGGGCATGTCGAGAGCACGGAGCCGGCCGGCGCGCCGGCTTCGGCCTTGTCCGGAGCCGGCCGGCAGGACACATTCGCTCCGCGGAGCGGATCGGACATGCAGCTTCAGGATGTGGTCGAGACCTCGCGCCGGGTCGGCGAGACCAGCGGGCGGCTGGAGAAGATCGGGCACATCGCCTCGTGCCTGCGCCGTGCGGAGCCCGAGGTGGTCGAGACCGTGGTGGCGCTGCTCGCGGGCCAGCCCCGGCAGGGTAAGGTCGGGATCGGCTACGCGGCGTTGAAGTCGGCCTGGGGCGAGCCCGCGGCAGCGCAGCCGAGCCTCACGGTGCAGGAGCTGGACGCGTTCCTCGATCGCATCCTCGCCGTCAAGGGCAAGGGCTCCGCGACCGAGCGGGCGCGGCTGCTGCACGAGCTGTTCGCGCGCGCCGATGCGGCCGAACAGGACGTCATCGGCCGCCTGCTCCTGGGCGAGCTGCGGCAGGGCGCGCTCGAGGGGCTGATGGTCGAGGCGATCGCCAGGGCGGCGGAGCTGCCGGTGCGCGAGGTGCGCCGGGCGGTCATGCTCTCGGGCGAGCCGGGCGGCGTGGCCCGGGCGGCGCTGGTCGAGGGCGCGCAAGGCCTGTCCCGCTACGCCATCCAGATCTTCCGCCCGCTCAAGCCGATGCTGGCGCAGCCGGCCGAGGACGTGGGCGACGCGCTGGCCCGGCTCGGCCGGGCGGCGTTCGAGTGGAAGCTCGATGGCGCGCGCATCCAGGTGCACAAGGGCGACGGCGAGGTGCGCGTCTACTCGCGCCGCCTGAACGAGGTCACTGGCGCCGTGCCCGAGGTGGTCGACGCCGTCCAGGCGCTGCCGGCGCGCGAGCTGATCCTGGACGGCGAGACCATAGCGTTCCGGCCGGACGGCACGCCGCAGCCGTTCCAGATCACCATGCGCCGCTTCGGGCGCAGGCTCGACATCGAGGCGATGCGCAGGGAGCTGCCGCTGCGCTCCTTCTTCTTCGATGTCCTGGCGCTGGGCGGCGAGCCGCTGATCGATGCGCCGGCCGGCGAGCGCTTCGATGCGCTGGCGGCGGCCCTGCCCGAGACGCTCCTGATCCCGCGCACGGTGACCGGGGAGGAGGAGGAAGCCGCCGCCTTCCTCGAGGGCGCGCTGGCGCGCGGGCACGAGGGCCTGATGGCCAAGGCGCTGGATGCGCCCTATGCGGCCGGCGCGCGCGGCGGCAGCTGGCTGAAGCTGAAGCTCGCGCACACGCTCGACCTCGTGGTGCTGGCGGTCGAATGGGGCAGCGGCCGGAGGCGTGGCTTCCTCTCCAACCTGCACCTGGGCGCACGCGACCCCGCGAACGGCGGCTTCGTCATGCTCGGCAAGACCTTCAAGGGCCTCACCGACCAGATGCTGGCCTGGCAGACGGAGCGCTTTCTGGAGCTCGAGCTCGCGCGCGACGCCCATACCGTCTACGTGCGGCCGGAGCAGGTGGTCGAGATCGCCTTCAACGACATCCAGGTCAGCCCGCACTATCCCGGCGGCCTGGCGCTGCGCTTCGCCCGGGTGAAGGGCTACCGGCCCGACAAGAGCGCCGACGAGGCCGACACGATCGACACCGTGCGCCGGATCTTCGAGAAGCAGGCCGAGGCGACCGCAGCGGCGAGCTGAGGCGGGGTCACGCGACGGTCTTCGCCGGGTAGCGGCACAGGTCGCGCACCACGCACTCCGGGCATTTGGGCCGGCGCGCGACGCAGACGTAGCGGCCGTGCAGGATCAGCCAGTGGTGGGCGTAGCGGGCGAACTTCTCGGGCACGCGCGCCACCAGCTTCTGCTCGACCTCGGCGGGCGTCTTGCCGGGAGCGAGGCCGGTGCGGTTCGCCACCCGGAAGACGTGCGTGTCGACCGCGATGGTCGGATGGCCGAAGGCGGAGTTGAGGACGACGTTCGCGGTCTTGCGCCCGAC
>CAZXYL010000189.1:0-2728 GCA_964644915.1 uncultured Geminicoccaceae bacterium | reverse complement strand
CGGCCTCGGTGCGCGTCAGGCGCGCGCCGCCACCGGCGCGGTGGAGCGCCTGATCAGCCTCAACGTCAACGGGCGCGTGCGGCGGGTCGACGTCCTGCCGCAGGAAACGCTGGCCATGACGCTGCGCTACAAGCTCGGGCTCACCGGCACCAAGCTCGGGTGCGATCGGGGCGAGTGCGGCGCCTGCACGGTGCTGGTCGACGATGTCCCGCTGTACTCCTGCTCGATGCTCACCCACGCGGCGCGCGATCGGGAGATCACGACCGTGGAAGGGCTCGAGGGCCCGGACGGCGAGCTGCACCCGGTGCAGGAGGCGTTCGTCACCGAGCTCGGCCCGCAGTGCGGCTTCTGCACGCCGGGCCAGGTCATGTCCGCGGTCGGGCTCCTGCTCGCCAACCCCGAGCCCTCGGTCGACGAGGCCCGGCTCGCGATGTCGGGCAACCTCTGCCGCTGCGGCGCCTACGACCATTATCTGCGGGCCGTGATGCGCGCGGCCGGGGAGGCGTGAGATGGCTTACAGGCTGATCGGCAAGGACTTCCTGCCGCCGGACGTGGTCGCCAAGGTCACCGGCAAGGCCAAGTACGCCGAAGACTTCCGCGCCGAGGGCATGCTGTTCTGCAAGCTGCTCACGAGCCCGATGCCGCACGCCCGCGTGCGCAGCATCGACGCCTCGGAGGCGCTGGCGATGGAGGGCGTGGTCGATATCCTGACCGCCGACGACGTGCCCTCGTTCCCGCCGCCCGAGAACCCGATCCTGACCATGGAGCCGCTGTTCGTCGGCGAGCCGATCCTGGCCGTGGCGGCGGTCGACGAGACCACCGCGGCGGACGCGATCGAGAAGATCAGGGTCGACCTCGAGCCGCTGCCCTTCACCCTCGACCCGCTCGACAGCCTCTATCCGGGCGGCCCGAGCGCGCGCAGCAACGGCAACGTCGCGAACGTCCGCCTCGATCTGCAGGAGGTGAAGTGGGAGGCGGGCGACTTCGCCGTGCCCGAGCACGAGCTGCCGATGGGGCGCCCGGCCGAGGAGTGGAGCTACGGCGATCTCGAGGCGGGCTTTGCCGAAGCCAGGCTCGTGATCGAGGAGAGCTTCGTCACCGCCGGCTTTTCGCATCATTCGATGGAACCGCGCACCGCCATGGCCTACTGGCAGAATGGCAAGTGCCACATCTACGGCTCCTCGCAGAGCCAGTCCTTCGTCATTCCGGGCCTTGCCCGCTACGTCGACGTCGAGCCCGAGAACCTGATCTATGTCGCCGAGTTCTGCGGCGGCGGTTTCGGCTCGAAGGGCTCCGCCTATCCGGTGATGTCGATCCCGGCGCATCTGGCGAAGAAGACCGGCCGGCCGGTGATGATGCGCATCACCCGCGCCGAGGAGTACGCCATTGGCGTGGCGCGCCCCGGCTTCCAGGGCCGGATCAGGATGGGTTTCAGCGAGGACGGCCGGGTGACCGCGGTCGACCTGTACATCGTGCAGGAGAACGGCCCCAACGCCGGCTTCTGGGACTTCCGCAACGCCGGCAACGCCGTCTCGATCATCTACCAGCCGCAGGCCATGCGCTGGCGCGGCATTTCGGTGCTCACCAACACGCCGCCGCGCGGCGCCCAGCGTGGCCCCGGCGAGAACCAGATCGCGGCGGTGGTCGAGCCTCTGGTCGACAGGGCGGCGCGCGAGCTCGGCCTGGACCGGGTCGAGGTCCGGCGCATCAACGCCCCGGGCATGGACGCCAGGATCGGCGGCGACCAGGACCCGGTCACCAGCGCCTATCTCGAGGACGCGCTGGTCATGGGCGCGGAGCGCTTCGGCTGGGAGGCGAAGAAGCAGCGCTCGGGCGAGCGCAACGGCTCCAAGGTGATCGGTGTCGGCGTCGGCACCGCTTATCACTCCGCGGGCTCGAATGGCTTCGACGGGCTGGTGCGCATCGCCCCGGACGGCAGGCTGCACATCCACACCGGCGTCGGCAACCTCGGCACCTACTCGCACAGCGCGACCGCCCGGGTCGCGGCCGAGGTGCTCGGCTACGAGTGGGAGAACTGCGTCATCGAGCGCGGTGACTCGAGCAGGCACCTGCCCTGGAACCTCGGCCAGTTCGGCAGCAACACCTCGTTCACCATGGTTCGCACCAACTGGGTCGCGGCCATGGACGCGAAGGAGAAGCTGCTGCAGATCGCGGCCATGGAGATGGGCGGCAAGCCGGAGGACTACGACCTCCAGGACGAGCGGGTCGTGAGCCGGGCCGATCCGTCGCAGGCCATGACCTTCGCGCAGTGCGCCGAGCGCGCGGTCGAGCACGGCGGCGCCTTCAGCGGCGAGGAGACGCCCGAGGACATCAACCCGCTGACCCGGCACGCGGTCGCCGGCCTCGCCGGCACGGGTCTGATCGGGGTGGCCAAGGACACGCTCGAGAAGACCGGTGTGGTGGCGGGGCTCGCTGCGGGCTTCATCATGATCGAGCTCGACACCGAGACGGGCCGCTTCAAGATCCTGGACTATTTGGGGGTGGCCGACTGCGGCACCGTGATCCACCCGCAGAGCCTCGCCACCCAGATCCACGGCGGCGCCGTGATGGGTTTCGGGCTCGCCTGCTACGAGCGCCACGTCTACGACCCGAAGCTCGGGCTGCCGGCCAACGTGCTGCTCTACGAGTGCAAGCCGCCGTCGTATCTGGACGTGCCGGCGGAGATGCACTGGGCCGCGGTCGACAAGCCGGACCCGCAGAGCCCGAT
>CAZXYL010000188.1:0-4365 GCA_964644915.1 uncultured Geminicoccaceae bacterium | reverse complement strand
CTGTAGGCCGCGGGGCAAATGGCTTGACGATGCCGGGCTTGAGGGTCGCTCAGTTCTTCGCAGTGGTGCTGACCGCACTCGCGCTCGTGCCGTCGGGCGCCCATCTGTTCGAGCTCCCGAACAAGATCGGTTTGCCCCAGGAGCAATATTTCGTCGTCCAGGGCATCTCTCGCGGCTGGGCACTGTTCGGCTTCGTCCTGTTCGGCGCTGGCCGCGAACCTGACCCTCACGATCATGTTGCGCCGTCAGCGGGCGCCGTTCCGGCTGGCGCTCCTGGCGTTCGTCATCATCGCGGCGACGCTCGTGATCTTCTTCGCCTGGACCTACCCGGCGAACCAGGCCACGAGCAACTGGACCATCGCACCCGACAACTGGCGTGAGCTGCGGGTGCAGTGGGAGTATGCGCACGCGGCGAACGCCGTCTTGACCTTCATCGCCCTCTGCTCCGTGGTGCTCTCGGTTCTGATGGCGAGGGATCGAGGGTGACGTACGAGCGTTTGTGCCAGGAGACGAAGGGGTGCTCCCGTGGCATGGATGGGGGCCGTAAGGGCTGTCGCCACAGGAGCGCCGGTCAGCTTGCCGTCCGCGCTCGCCTTCGTTAGAACAGCGCCATGATCTTTTCCGATCGACCGCCGCTGATCGGCATTCCGGCCTGCCTGAGCTACCGCGACGACTTCAGCTATCATCAGGTGGGCGGCAAGTACGTCTACAGCGTGCTCGACGGCGCGGGGGGCCTGCCCGTGCTGATTCCGGCCGTGGGCGAGCGGCTCGAGATCGACCTCCTGCTGGAACACCTGGACGGGCTCCTGCTCACCGGCGCCCTCTCGAACCTCGAGCCGCACCACTACGGCGGGCGCTCGGCGCGCGCGGACAGCCCGCGCGATCCTGCCCGGGACGCCACGGTCCTGCCGCTGATCCCCCGGGCGATCGACGCCGCCGTGCCTCTCTTCGCAATCTGCCGCGGCATGCAGGAGCTGAACGTGGCGCTCGGCGGGACGCTGCACCAGCACCTGCACGAGACTGCGGGCCGGCGCGACCATCGCTCCGACAAGGCGGTGCCGCCGCGCGAGCGCTACGGGCCGGTGCACGCGATCACCCTGGCGCGGGACGGCTATCTGCGGGACCTGCTCGACGGCGCCGAAGCGGTCGAGGTCAATTCCCTGCACGGTCAGGGGATCGACCGCCTGGCCCCCCGCCTCGCGGTCGAGGCGGTGGCCGACGATGGCACGATCGAGGCGGTGCGGGTGGTGGATGCGCCCGCGTTCGCGCTCGGCGTGCAGTGGCACCCGGAGTGGCGGGTGCTGGAGAACCCCATTTCGCGCCGGCTGTTCGCCGCTTTCGGCGCCGCCTGCCGGGCGCGCGAGAGTTCGAGATCGTCGCATGAGCGATATGGAGCGCTGGCTTCGGGAGCGTGAGGTCACCGAAGTCGAATGTCTGGTCGCCGATCTGAACGGCATTGCGCGCGGCAAGATCCTCCCGGCTCAGAAGTTCATCCGCTCGCTGGTCGATGACGGGTTGCGCCTGCCGGAGGTCGTGTTCGTGCAGGCGGTGACCGGCGATTTCCCCGACGAGCAGAAGGATCGGGTGACCGATCCGGCGGTGCGCGACGTGCGCATGCGCCCGGATCCGGCCACGCTCCGCCTCGTACCATGGTACCATGAGCCGACGGCGCAGGTGATCAGCGATTGCTGGCATCACGACGGCCGCGCGGTCGAGATCGCGCCGCGCCAGGTGCTGCGCCGGGTGCTCGACGCCTATGCCGAGCAGGGCTGGCGCCCGGTGGTGGCACCCGAGCTGGAGTTCTTCCTCACCCGGATCAACGAGGACCCCGACTACCCGCTCGAGCCGCCGGTCGGCCGCTCCCGGCGCCCGGAATCGGCGCGCCAGAGCTACGGCATCGAGGCGGTGAACGAGTTCGACCCGATCTTCGAGGACGTCTACGACTGGTGTGAGGTGCAGGACATCGACATCGACACGCTGACCCACGAATCCGGCGCCGCGCAGATGGAGATTAACTTCAACCACGGCGCGCCGCTCGAGCTCGCCGACCAGGCCTTCCTGTTCAAGCGCACGCTGCGCCAGGCCGCCCTCAAGCACGGCATCTACGCCACCTTCATGGCCAAGCCGATGGCCAACGAGCCGGGCAGCGCCATGCACATCCACCAGAGCCTGTTCGACGCCCGCACCGGCGACAACCTGTTCGCCGCCCCGGACGGCGGCTTCACCGACCTCTTCCTGCACCACATCGCCGGCCTGCAGAAGTACCTGCCGGCGGCCATGCCGCTGCTCGCCCCCAACGTCAACTCCTACCGGCGCCTGCGCCGCCATTCGGATGCGCCCATCAACCTGCACTGGGGCTGGGAGAACCGCACCGTGGGCCTGCGCGTCCCGGATTCGACCCCGAACGCGCGCCGGGTCGAGAACCGGGTCGCGGGCGCCGACGCCAACCCCTACCTCGCGATCGCCGCCTCGCTCGCCTGCGGCTACCTCGGCATGATCGACGAGCTCGAGCCCACCAAGCCGATCGAGGGCAGCGCCTATCGCCTCGCCCAGACCCTGCCGCGCTACCTCTCGGACGCGCTCGACGCGCTGCGCCGGGCCAGGCCCCTGCGGCAGATGCTCTCGGAGGATTTCGTCGAGGCGCTGATCATGGTCAAGGAGATCGAGCACGAGGCGTACCAGCGGGTGATCAGCTCCTGGGAACGCGAGCATCTGCTGCTCAACGTATGAGCCGGGGCGCCTGAGGTGGTGGGAGTGCGGCCGGGGCCGGTCGGCGTGAGCGACGAGCGGCCGGCGCGCGCGGCCAAGCGGCGCCGCGGCGGCCTGGGCCCGCGGGAGCTGCGCGCGGTCGGCCTGAGCATGGTCGTCGCGGCCCTGCTCACGCTGCTCACCATCCTGACCTTTTACCACCTGCCGCGCTACGATCTGGCGGCCGAGCCGCTGCTCGACAATCTGGACTTCCGGGACGGCTTCCGCGGCTGGGACACCCTGGGGCTCATCACCCTCGACGAGGGCGAGCTGGGCCGCGCGATCCTGCAGAACCGCAAGCCCGATCACCCGGTCTACCTGCGCCGGGCGATCGAGCTCCCCAAAGGCCGCAAGAGCCTCCTGGTGAGCGCGGAGGTGGCGAGCGAGCGGGTGCGCAGCGGCGAGGAGGCCTGGCAGACCGCCCGGATCTACCTCGTCCAGGAGGCCCCGAACGGCACCTGGCTGTGGAACCAGCCCAACCAGCTGGTGCACCTCGTCGGCGATTCCAGGCGCCATCGGGTCGCCAAGATCTTCGAGATCCCGGGGACCATCGACCGGGCGCTCCTGGGGATCGAGCTCGCCTACGCCACCGGGCAGTTCGAGATCGCGAACCTGCAGGTGGCGCTGGTCGACGAGCTGCCGCTGTTCCGGCTGGTGGCGACGCTCCTGGTCGCCGCCTGGTGCCTGCTCGTCGCCTGGGTGGTGTGGCGGGTCATGGGCGGCGTCCGCTCGCGCAAGGTGCGGGGCCTCATCCTGGCCACCGTCGCCCTGCTCGTGGCCGGCACCTTCATGCCCTCGACCGTGCGCCAGCACATCATCGACAGCTTCGCGGCCGGGTTCGGGCTCGACTTCATCGCCCCGGACACGCTCGGGCACGCGGCGGTGTTCGCGCTCCTGGCGCTCTTGGTGCGCGGCGGCCGCCGGCGCGACCCGCTGCTCCTGCACCTGTCCTGCTGGGTCCTGGTCGGCGCCGCGCTCGAGGCCCTGCAGCTGCTCACCGCCGACCGCACGCCCTCGGCCCGCGACTGGTTCGCCGACGCCATGGGCGCCGCGATCGGCCTCGCGCTTGCCGAGCTCGGCTTCTGGCTGGAGCGGCGCCTCAGGCCGCCGAAGAAGCCGCGCCCCGAGCGGCCGCCGCCGTTCTCCCAGCGCCCGCTGTAGAGGAGCTGGCCGTGCTGCGCCCCTGGAGCACCGGAAGGGCGATTCGAACGAGATGAGGTTCAGTATCGCCGGTGCCCGAGGCAGTCGACCTAGGAAGAACCAAGAAAAGAAGAGGCACCACTGGCACAGCGGGTCGGCCGGGTCGCGTCAAAGGGGCGCCGAAAGCGGGCGGCTGGCGCGGCGGCCGGCACCGAGTGCGAACTCTGATGACCAGTCATGATGCGTGGTTTCGACTTGAACGCGCCGCGACCGGCGCGTCGGTGCAGCGTTCTCGCGCCACTTCGACGCGAGTTCTTCTCGAGAGCGCCGGACGATGCCAAGTCGAGCCTTAGGATCATCTCTGGAGGCTGAGATCCATCTCCAGCTCCATCATGGAGGCGCCGCCTCGGGGACGCCCACGGATGCCCCACAACGGGCAGCCGGGCGCAGCGTTGATCTTGAACTCAGCCGTAATTG
>CAZXYL010000187.1:0-4656 GCA_964644915.1 uncultured Geminicoccaceae bacterium | reverse complement strand
GAACCAGAAGCCATTGTAGATCAGCTCGGCGTAGCGCGGCATCAGCTCGTCCTTGAGATGCGCCGCCCCACGGTCGAGGGTGATCGATTCCATGGCGCGATGCGCGTGCAGCAGCACCGTGCCGCCCGGCGTCTCGTAGACCCCGCGCGACTTCATGCCGACGAAGCGGTTCTCCACCAGATCGAGCCGGCCGATGCCGTTGGCGCCGGCAAGAGCGTTCAGGCGCTCGAGCAGTGCTGCGGGCGAGAGAGGATCGCCGTCGACCGCGACCGGATCGCCGGCCTGGAACTCGACCTCGACGTAGGTCGGCCGGTCCGGCGCGTCCTCGGGCGCCACGCTGCGCGTGAACATCGCCGCATCCGGCTCCTCCCAGGGGTCCTCGAGCGCCCGGCCCTCGTAGGAGATGTGCAACAGGTTGGCGTCGGTGGAATAGGGCGGCTCGCCCTGCTTGCCGCGGGGGATCGGGATCTGACGCGCCTCGGCGTACTCGATCAGCTTCGCGCGCGAGTTCAGGTCCCACTCGCGCCAGGGTGCGATCACCCTGATCCTGGGGTCGAGGGCGTAGGCGCTGAGCTCGAACCGGACCTGGTCGTTGCCCTTGCCGGTGGCGCCGTGCGCGATCGCGCCGGCGCCGACCTCGTGCGCGATCTCGACCAGGCGCTTGGCGATCAGGGGCCGCGCGATCGAGGTCCCGAGCAGGTAGGTGCCCTCGTAGACGGCGTTGGCGCGGAACATCGGGAAGACGAAATCGCGCACGAACTCCTCGCGCAGATCCTCGACGAAGATCTGCGCCGCACCCATCATCTCCGCCTTGGCGCGCGCGAGCTCCAGCTCCTCGCCCTGGCCGAGGTCGGCCGTGAAGGTCACGACCTCGCAGCGGTACGTGTCTTGCAGCCACCTGAGAATCACTGACGTATCGAGCCCGCCCGAGTAGGCGAGCACGATCCTGCCGAGCCCTTCCGTCATGCGTGTTCCCTTGAGCCGACCCGAAAACGGCGCCCGAGCGCCTCGGGCGCGCGCATGGAGCCGGGCGGGCGAGCGCTTGTCAATCGCCGTGCCGGTCAGGCGGTGGTATCGATCTGCTCGCCGGGGCGGCGCTCCGCAGCCGGGCTCGCGTCGGGCTCGGCTTCGGCGCCCCCGTTCGCGTCGTCGCGGTCCCGGCCGGCCGGCGCCTTGGCCACCCCGACCATGGCCGGGCGCAGCAGCCGGTCTGCGATCACATAGCCCGGCTGGAGCACCTGCGCGACCGTGCCCGGAGGCTGCTGATCGGTCTCGACCTCGAACATCGCCTGATGGCGGTTGTGGTCGAACCGCTCCCCGATCTCCGGCCGGACCTTGGCGATCTGGTGGCGCTCGAAGGCGCCGAGGAGCGCCTTCTCGGTCATCGCGACGCCCTCGGCCAGGTTCCTGATCAGATCGATCTCCTCCTTGGCCCTGGGCGGCACGCTCTCCAGCGCCCGGCTCAGGTTGTCGGCGACCTCGAGCAGGTCGCGCGCGAAGCCGGTGACGGCGTACTTGCGTGCCTCTTCCATCTCCCGTGCCGTGCGCCGGCGCAGGTTCTCCATCTCGGCCAGCGTGCGCAGCAGGCGGTCCCTGGTCTCTTCCAGCTCGGCCTCGAGCACCGCCTCGGGCGTGGCGGCCGGCTCGATCGCCGCGCCTTTCTCCTCCTGCGGCACGCCTTCGGCCGCCGGCTCTGCCGCCTCCTGCGCCTCCTCGCCGGTGGCCTCCTCGGCGTCCTCCGCCTGCGGCGGCCCGTCCTGCTGCTGCCTGAACTGTGTCATCGCCTCAACTCGTGCTCCGGTGGCTCAGGAGTCGCGACACGACCCGGGCCGTATAGTCGACCATGGGGATGATGCGCGCGTAGTTCATCCGGGTCGGGCCGATCACGCCGATCGCACCCACGACCTTCGAGCGCGGCCGCGACGTGTCTTCGCCCGCAACATAAGGTGCCACGACCATGGAGCAACCGCTCAGGCCGAAGAGCTGGCTCTCCGAGCCGATGAAGATCTGGACGCCGTCGGCCTCCTGCACGAGGTCGATCAGGCGCACAAGGGTCTTCCTGGTCTCGAGCGCCTCGAACAGCGAGCGGATCCGCTCGAGGTCGGCGATCGTGGTCACGTCGTCCAGAAGATTGGCCTGGCCGCGCACGATCAGCACGCCGGCGTCGTCCTGGGCGTTGTCGACGGTCCAGGTGGCGAGGCCGGCCTGGACGACGTTCTGCGCCAGCGTGTCGAGCTTGCTGCGTTGCTCGCTGATCTCGCGCTCGATCTCGCTGCGCGCCTCGTCCAGCGAGCGCCCGGCGAGCCGTGCGGTCAGATAGTTGCCCGCCTCCATCAGCGCCGCGGCGCCGATGCCCACCGGCAGGTCGATGACCCGGTTCTCGACCATGCCGTTGTCCGAGACCACGACCACCAGCGCGCGCCCGGGGCTGAGCGGCACGAACTCCACGTGCTTGAAGGGGAACTCCGACTTCGGCGCCATCACCAGGCCGGCATAGTGCGACAGCCCGGACAGGGTGCGGCTGGCCTCGCTGAGCAGCGACTCCACCGTTCGCCCGGCGCCTTCGCATTGGGCGTCGATGCTCTGCCGGTCCTCGTCCTCGAGGCCGCCCGTCTCGAGCAGCCCGTCGACGTAGAAGCGCAGGCCGAGCTCGGTCGGCACCCGGCCGGCCGAGGTGTGGGGCGAGTAGAGCAGGCCGGCGTCCTCGAGATCGGCCATGACGTTGCGCACGGTGGCGGGGGAGAGCGTCTGCTCCAGCCGCCTGGCGATCGTGCGCGAGCCGATCGGCTCGCCGGTCTCGACGTAGCTGTCGACGATTTGACGGAAGATGTGCTTCGAGCGCTCGTTGAGCTCGATGATCATGGCCCTGCCGCGCCGGTCCCCGACGGCCTGAAACTCGCTGCCGTTATGTAGGGAGGTGGGCTGCAGGGGTCAACGCGCGGGCCGGGGCGGCGCCGCAGAACGCGCCGGCCACGGCGGCCCTGGGGACCGCCGTGGCTCTGTGTCGCGAGGGGCGGGTCCTGACCCGCCTCCCGGCTGCGGGCGTTACGCAGCCTTGGCCAGCGACTTCATGTCGTCCAGGTTGGCCACCATGCACTTGGTGAGCACGCCCAGGGCCTCGCTCTGCGCCTTGAGCGCGATCTCGGCCAGCTCCTTGGCGTTGTTCACCGCGGCCTCGTACGAGGACTTGAACTTCGCGACCTGCTCGGCCGGCTTGAACTCGACCGCCTTGCCGTTCATGGCCTGCTGGCCGTTGGCGAGCCACTCGTCGACCGTCGACTGCATCATCTCGCTCTGGCGAAGGGCAATCGCCTTGGCGCTGTCGACCACGATCTGGCCGGCGCTGGCGAAAGCGTCGACGTTGCGCTGCTGCAGCGCGATGAACTGGTCGGCGTCGAGGGTCGGGAACACGGGCTTGAAGCTGCCGAAGGGGTTGGTGGTGGGGGTCTTAGCCATCGCAGGGTCTCCTTTTTGCTGCGCTGCACAATAGGTATATGTGGAGCGTGGACCGGAAGCGCAAGGAGATTTTTTGTGCAATGCAGCAAAACGTTCCGAGCGCGTACGCCAGCCCGGAAACGAGCCCGAAGCCCGGCTTTGCCTGATCTGGGCCCGCGCTCGCCTGGCCCAAGGCACATGCGACAAGGCGGCGCAGGTCTCCTGCTCGAGTGCCCGCACCGCTTTCGGCCACTCGCCCGGCGGACTTGACCTAGTGGCACCGGCACCTTAGGTAGGCGCGTCGTTCCGGCTTGGCTGCCGGTGCGTGACCGATCGCCTTCTCAGAGGACCCCCGTTATGGCGCGACGCTGCGATCTCACCGGCAAGGGCGTGCTGGTCGGCAACAATGTCAGCCACGCCAACAACAAGACCAGGCGCCGCTTCCTGCCGAACCTGCGCGCGCAGCGGCTGTACAGCGAGACGCTGGGCGAGAGCATCCGGCTGCGGATCTCGAACCACGCGCTGCGCACCGTGGAGCAGCGCGGCGGGCTTGACGGCTATCTTCTGAGCACCAAGGACAGCGAGCTCTCCAGCGAGCTGCGCCGGATGAAGCGTCGCCTCGCCGCGGCGCGCGGCGCGCGCGCGGCCGAAGGGGCCGAGGCGAGCTGACCGGGCCCGGCCGGACCAGCACGCGCCTGGGGACGAAGGCCCGCGCTCTCGCCCTCCCCGTGCTGGCGATGGTCGTGGTCGTCGCCGGCTCGAATGTCGCCGTCCAGTATCCGATCAACGACTGGCTGACCTGGGGGGCGCTGACCTACCCGCTCGCCTTCCTGGTCACCGATCTCACGAACCGCCGCCTCGGCCCGCAACGCGCGCGCGAGGTCGCCTACGTCGGCTTCGCGCTCGCGGTCCTGCTCTCGATCGCGCTCGCGGGCCCGCGCATCGCCCTCGCCTCCGGCACGGCGTTCCTGACCGCGCAGCTGCTCGACGTCTGGGTCTTCGACCGGCTGCGCCGGCTGCCCTGGTGGCAGGCGCCGCTCCTGTCGTCCAGCCTGGCCTCGGCGTGGGACACCGCCGTGTTCTTCTCGCTCGCGTTCGCCGGCACCGGCCTACCCTGGATTACCTGGGGGATCGGCGATTTCGGGGTCAAGCTGGCGATGGCGCTGCTCCTCCTCATCCCCTTCCGCGCGCTCATGGGCCGGCGCGACGCCGTGGCCGGCA
>CAZXYL010000186.1:0-2529 GCA_964644915.1 uncultured Geminicoccaceae bacterium | reverse complement strand
CGACCTGCAGTTCACCTCGGGCGGCTACGACGAGGACGGCAACGTGCTCGCGGTCAACTGCAACTGCTTCTACCTCGCCGACGCGGGCCCGATGGACAACCCGCCGGGTGCGCTCTGGCGGGTGATGGCCGAGGACGAGGTGCCGGAAGGCGCGGAGACGGCCCGCACCGTGCAGTAAGCTCGCGTTCAGCACCGTTTGCGTAGGGTCGCCGGGTCCAGGTTTGGGCCCGGCGATCTGTTGTGGCAGCAGCGCGGCGCGAGGGAACGCGCGCCACGCCTGCGCGGTTAACGAGCCGGCGCAGCAACGGAAGGAGACCGACGTGCACCGGACAGCCATCGCGATCGCCTGCATCCTGGCCGGGCTCGGCGCGCTCGTGGCGGGTCCGGACCTTCGGCCGGCGGCGGCGCAGAACGGCGTCCAGTTCCTCGATCCCTTGGACAACACGCCGCTCGAGGTGCCGCTGCCCGAGGACGCGAGCGAGGCCGTGGTCCAGTTCCATGAGACCGGCGAGAACGCCTATGCCGACGATGAGGAGGCGATGGCCGAGGGCCGCCGGCTCTACGAGCGATGGTGCCAGAGCTGTCATCTGCGCGACGGCAGCGGCCGGATCGGCCCCAGCCTGATCGACGACGCCTGGAAATACGAGCGCACGCATGACCACGTCGGCCAGTTCGAGATCATCTACGCGGGCGGCGCCGGCGCCATGCAGGCCTTCGCCCCCCGCCTCTCGCAGGACGAGATCCTTCAGGTCATCGCCTACATGGACCAGCTGCAGGCGCAGGCGCAGCCATAGGCCGGCAAGCCGTATCAGCTCGCCCGGCGGCGCTCCTCGGCCAGGATCTCGAGCGCCATGCGCAACAGCCGCTCCGAGGCCTCGCGCGTCATGAAAGCCGCGTGCGCGGTGAGCGTGACGTTGTCCAGTCGGGTCAGCGGGTGATCGGCCGGCAGCGGCTCGTCGGTGAACACGTCCAGACCCGCATGCGCGATCCGCACCGCCTGCAGGGCCGCCACGAGCGCCGCCTCGTCGACGATGGCGCCGCGCGCGGTGTTGATCAGGATCGCGCCCGGCTTGAGCAGGCCGATCCGCCGCTGATCGAGAAAGCCCCGGGTCTGCTCGTTCAGGACCAGGTGGAGCGAGACCACGTCGGCCCGCCGCAGGAGGTCCTCGACCTCGGCCACGGCCTCGCAGGGCAGATCCTCCGGCACGCCGCTGCGGTTCCAGGCGATGACGCGCATGCCCACAGCCGCGCCCAGCCCGATCATGACCTTGCCGATGCCGCCGGTGCCGATCACGCCGAGCGTCTTGCCCGCGAGCTCCACGCCGTTCCGGGGCTCCCAGTGCCCCTGCCGGATCGCCCGGTCCATGCTGGCGACCCGGCGGGCGGCAGCGAACATCAAGGCGACCGCGTGCTCGGCCACGCTCCGATCGCCGTAGCCGCCGTAGTTGCGCACGCGGATGCCGAGGCGCTCCGCCGCCTGCAGGTCGATGTAGCTGGCTGATCCGGTGCCCAGGAACACGATCACCTTCAGATTCGGGCAGGCCTCGAGCAGGCCCGCGTCCATCATCGTGTGATCGTTCATGGCGAAGGTCGCATCGGCGAGCAGCGAGACCACCTCCTCGTGCGAGGGGCTGCCGACGTTGATCTCGAGATCCGGCACGATGGCGCCGAGCTCGCCCCGGTACAGCTCGTGCAGAAAGGGCGGGCAGTCGATGAACCTGGCTTTCATGGCTTCTTCGTTCCGACGAGGTGGTGCCTCTTGGCCGGGCGCTCCCTGCGGCCTTTATAGCGGTCGGTCCCCGGGGGCGCCAGCGACGCCCGTCAGGAGCTCAGCCGCTCGACCGCAGCGATGATCCGGGCGAGCTCGCGCGCGGTCGAGAGCCGGTGGTCGCCCGCCTTGATCAGCTCGACCGTGACGTCCTGGGATTGCAGTCGCTCCGCCAGCCTGATCGAGGTCTGCCAGGGCACGTCCGCATCGCGCTGGCCGTGCAGGAGGTGCACGGGGCACCTCAGCGGGATGGCTTCGCGCAGGAGCAGATGCCGCCTGCCGTCCTCGATCAGGCGGGCGGTGACCGGATAGGGCGCATCGCCATAAGCCGACGCCTGCATCCAGAAGCCCTGGCGCTCCAGGTCGCGCCGCTGCTCCGGCGTGGCGTTCGCGAGCAGGAGATCCTCGGTGAAATCCGGCGCCGGCGCGATGCCGACCAGGCCGTGGACGCGCCCGGGCCGCGCGAGCGCTGCGAGCAGCATGATCCAGCCGCCCATGCTCGAGCCCACGATGATCAGCTGCCCCTCCGTCACCTTGTCCATGATCGCCAGCGCGTCGTCCGTCCAGGCGCCGATCGTGCCGTCCTCGAAGCGCCCGCTCGATGCGCCGTGGCCGGTGTAGTCGAAGCGGGTGAACGCACGCCCGGTCGCGCGGCAGTGCGCCTCCAGGGCCGCGGCCTTGGTGCCGGTCATGTCCGAGGTGAAGCCGCCGCAGAACAGCACGCCCGGGCGCACGCCGGCGCTGTGCCGGTAGGCGAGCCG
>CAZXYL010000185.1:0-12289 GCA_964644915.1 uncultured Geminicoccaceae bacterium | reverse complement strand
GCGCGCGGCATCACCCCGCTCGCCCGCCTCCTCGATGATCGGGTGGCCGACGAAGCTGCAAGCGAGCCCGTGACGCTCGAAGAAAGGCGGCTCGAAGGGGAGAAGCGCCAGGAGATGGTCGAGGTCGCGCGCGAGGCGCCTTGCGCGGCTCTCGTGCCAGGCCCAGACCTGGGGGGCGACGTAGTGCACGCGCCGGAAGGGGCTACCGCGCAGGCGGCGCTGGAGGCGGAGCGAGAAGCCCGGTGAATCGATGGTCAGCACCATGTCGGGCGCGAAGCGATGGGCCGCCGCCGCGGTCTCGCGCATCCGGCGCACCAAGCGCGGCAGATGGGGCAGGATCTCGGCGAAGCCCATGAGCGAGAGCTCGTCCATGGGATAAAGCGTGTCCAGCCCCTGCTCGATCATGCGCGCGCCGCCCACGCCCTGGAACTCCAGATCCTCCGAGCGCTCGCGCAGCGCCTGCATCACGCGGCCGCCAAGCATGTCCCCGGACGGCTCGCCGGCGAGCAGGAAGATGCGCCGGCGAGCGGCGCGGCTCGCGGTGCCGCTCACTCGGGGCCGGCGACGCCGATGATGAACAGGCCGGCGCGGTCGGCCGCCTCGATCACCTGCTGGCGATGGACGATCAGGCAGTTGCCGGCGTGCACCGCGATGCCCTCCAGGCCCGCCACCGCCGCTGCGGCCACCGTCTTCGGCCCGATCGTCGGCAGGTCGGCGCGCCGCTCCTGCCTGGGCTTCTTGAGCTTGACCAGGACGCCACCCGGCCCCTCGCGCCGCAGCCCGGCGCAGCGGGCGAGCAGCGCGTCCGTGCCCTCGACCGCCTCGACCCCGAGCACCAGCCCGTCCTGGATCACCGCGGCCTGACCGACGTCGAGCTCGCCCAGCCGCGCGGCCACGCGCACGCCGATCTCGATGTCGCGCTGCGCCCGCTCACCGGGCCTCGCCCGGGTCATCGGCCCCTCGCTCGCGAGCAGCGCGCCCATGACATCGTCCGCGCCCACGACCCGGAAGCCCTCGCGCTCGAGCTCCTCGACGAGCAGCTTGAAGATGCGATCGTCGCCCTGGCCACGCAGGCCGAGCCTGGCGAGGAGCTGCATACCCCGCCAGTCGAGCTTGAGCGCCTTGAGGTTGGGCCGGCGCACCGGCCCGATCATGACGACCTCCTCGGCCTGCGCCTCGTGCAGCGCCCTGAGCGCGCGACCGATCTCGCCCAGCCGCACCCACTGATGCGGCAGGCCGTCGACCAGCCTGGGGTCGGTCTCGCCTTCGAAGCCAAGGACGAACACGTCGCGCCCGGCGTCCCGGGCGGCATCGATCACCTGGGCGGGCAGCGGCCCGCGTCCCGCGAGCACGGCGAGCCTGGGCGCCATGGCGGCTCAGGCGGCCCGGTTCTGCCGCGGCATGCAGATGGCGCGCGGCCCGGCGGCCTGGATGAAGCGCACGATCTCCATCACCCGCGGCTGATTGGCGAAGCGCTCCGCGACCTCGGCCAGGCGCTCGGCGAACTCGCCCTCCGGCGCGAACAGCAGCCGATAGGCGGCGCGCACCTCGTGGATCTCCTCGCGCGAGACCCCGCGCCGCTTCATGCCGACGACGTTGAGCCCGTTCAGATAGGCGCGATTGCCGAGCGCCATGCCGTAGGGGATGACGTCGTTCTCGACGCCCGCGAGCCCGCCGATCATCGCCTGGCGGCCGATGCGCACGAACTGGTGCACGGCGCACAGGCCGCCGAGGAACGCCTGGTCCTGGATCTCGACGTGCCCGCCGAGCGTGGCATTGTTGGCCATGATGACCCCGTCGCCGATCCGGCAGTCGTGAGCGACGTGGATCGCGGCCATGAACAGGCCGCCCTCGCCCACCCGGGTGATGCCGCCGCCGCCGGCGGTGCCGGGGTGCATGGTGACGTGCTCGCGGATCTGACAGTCGCGCCCGATGACCAGCTGCGTCTCCTCACCGGCGTATTTCAGATCCTGCGGCCGATCGCCGAGGCAGGCGAAGGAGAAGACGCGGCAGTTCTCGCCCAGCGTGGTGCGCCCGGTGACCACCACGTGGGCCTCGAGCCGGACGCCGGCCTCGAGGCGGACGCCGGGGCCGACGACGCAGTAAGGCCCGATCGCGACGTCGGCGGCCAGCTCCGCCTTCGGATCGACGATCGCGGTGGGGTGAATGTCGGCCATCCGCTCAGAAATCCATGATCTTGGCGCCGATGACCGCTTCGGCCGCGAGCTGGCCGTCGACCGTGGCATGCCCGGCGAACTTCCAGACGCCGAGCTTCCTCTGCTGCTTGGTCACCTTGATGCGCAGCTGGTCGCCCGGCACCACCAGGCGGCGAAAGCGCGCCTGGTCGATGGTCATGAAGTACACGAGCCGGCCTTCCGCCTGCTGCCCCATGGTCGCCATGACGAGCACGGCGGCGGTCTGGGCCATGGCCTCGATGATCAGCACGCCGGGCATGACCGGGCGGGTCGGGAAATGGCCGGCGAAGTAGTGCTCGTTCGCGCTCACGTTCTTGATGCCGACGGCGCTGACCTCGGCTTCGAGCTCGATCACGCGGTCGATCAACAGGAAGGGGTAGCGATGCGGCAGCATCCGCCGGATGCCGTCGATGTCGAGGTCGTCCAGCCGGGTGCCGGGCTGGATCTCCTGGCTCATTCCGCGCCGCCCCTTCGCTTGCCGAGCCGGCCGAACGCCACCATCTGCCGGCGCCAGTCCCGGATCGGGATGGCGGGCGCCCCGCCGTACGCCTGACCCCCCGGGAGATCGTGGATCACGCCGCTGCGCGCCGCGAGCTGGACTCCCGGGCCGATGGTGAGGTGACCGGTCACGCCCACTTGCGCCGCGAGCACGCTACCCGCCCCGATCCTGGTGCTACCGGAGATGCCGGTCTGCGCCACCACGACGCAGCCTGGACCGAGCTGCACGTTATGCGCGATCATGACCAGGTTGTCGATCTTCGTGCCGCGGCCGATCACCGTATCCGGCCCGCTGCCGCGGTCGATCGTGGTGTTGGCGCCGATCTCGACGTCGTCCTCGATCAGCACCCGGCCGATCTGGGGCACCTTGAGATGGCCGTCCGCGTCCATGGCGAAGCCGAAGCCGTCCTGGCCGATGCGTGCGCCCGCATGCACGATCACCCTCGCACCCAGGAGGCAGTGGCTGAGCGTGGCGCCCGGCCCGATCACGCAGCCCTCGCCGAGCACGACGCCGGGCCCGATCACCGCGTTGGGGCCAATCTCGCAGAGCGCGCCGATCTCGGCACCCGTCTCGATGACCGCGCCCGGGGCCACCCGGCAGCCCGGCCCGACCCGCGCGTCGGGATGGATCCAGGCGCCGGCGGTGGTCTTGGTCGCCGGGCTGCGCTCCGGCCCGGGCGGACCGGCCTCGGGGTAGAAGGCGGCGGCGACCCGGGCGTAGGCCCGATAGGGCTCGGCCGCGAGCAGCCGCGCCACCCGCTGCGGCAGCTCCTTTGCCAGCTCCGGCCGGATCAGGCAGGCCGCGGCCCGGGTCGACCTCGCCTGTGCCAGGTATTTGCGGTTGTCGAGGAAGGCGAGCTCGCCCTCGCCCGCCTCCTCGAGCGGGGCGACGTCCGAGATCAGGCCAGCGGGATCGCCACCCTGCAGCTCCGCGCCCGCGAGCCTGGCCACCTCGGCCAGCGCGAACGGCCCGCGCGCGCGAAAGAAGCGGGGATCGGCCATCAGTTCTCGGCGACCACCTCGGGCACCTGCACCTGCGGCAGCCGGGCGTCGAGCTGGGTCAGGACCTCCTCGGTGAGGTCGAGCTGGCGGGCGAAGAACAGCACTTCCGAGCTCGGCAGCACGAGATTGAAGCCCCGCTCCTCCGCGATCCCGGTCACGATCTCGATCAGCGCCTTCTTGACCTCGTTCAGTGCCAGGGCCGAGGCCCGATCGAGCTCGCGCCGACGCTCCTGCACCAGCCGCTGCACCTCCACGACCTCGTTCTCGAACTCGCGCCGCTTCTCGGCCAGCGCCTCGGGGGTCAGGAGCGAGCGTTGCTTCGCGAACGCCTGATCCGCCTCCTGCAGGCGCTTCTCCTCCAGGCTGATCTCGTCCTGATAGACCTTGCGCCGGTCCTCGATCTGATCGCGGATGCTACGGGCCGCCGACGCCTCGCGCAGGATGCGCTGGTAGTCGATCACAGCGGCGACGGTGGTCGGCAGCTGTTGAGCCCGGGCGTCCGTCACAGGACAGGTCAGCGCCGCGACGAGCGCCAGTACGATCGCGAGCACGGGAGCAATCGACCCCCGTGGCCGCTCTTCGCTCATGCGTCCGGCGCCACGCTCAAAAGCGCGTGCCGAAGCTGATGCGGAATAGCTCGGTTTCGTCTTCATCTTCTTTCAGGAAGGCTTGCGAGAGGTCGATGGCGATCGGACCCAGCGGCGAGAGCCACGAGAGGCCTATCCCGGCCGAGGCTCGGATCGAGGCGGTATCCGAGATCCGCGGGTCGTCGATGTCGAGCTCGGTGAGCGTGCCGCCTTCGACGAAGGCGCGCCCGAACATCCGCAGCTCCTCCGGCAGCCCCAGGGGGAAACGCATCTCGACCGTCCCGGTCGCCAACAGATTGCCGCCGAGCGCGTCGCCGGTCTCGGTGTCGCGCGGGCCCACCCCGGCGAAGCGGAAGCCGCGCAGGGTCGAGCCGCCGAGGAAGAACCGGTCGAAGAGCCGGACGTCCTCGCCACCGAACCCGAAGATGTATCCGGCACGCCCAGCGACATTGAGCACCCAGTTGGGGGTGAACGGATAGTAGTACGAAGCCAGCAGCTCGTGACGCAGAAATTGGGTATCGGCGCCGAAATCGGCAAGATCCTGCTCGAACCGGACGATGTAGCCTTCGCTCGGCAGGAAGATCGTATCGCGCACGTCGTAGGTCAACGTCTGGCCGACCAGGACGGTCAGATCCTCGCCCTCCTCCGCCTCGATGAAATCCGAGGCGTCGTCGTCCACGTCTCTGATCTCGTCCTGGCGCACGGTGAAGCGGAGGCCGTGGCGCAGCCGCTCGGTCAGCGGGTAGGACGCGCGCAGCGTCCCGCCCATGGTGCGCTGATCGAACGAGCCCTCTTCCTGGAAGTCCGTGGTTCGTCGGAACAGATCGATCCCGGCCGCGATGTCGCGCCCGAGAAAGTAGGGCTCGGTGAAGCTGAAGTCGATCTGCTGGGTACGCGAGGAGATCGTGAAGTTGGCGCGGATCTCCTGACCGCGGCCCAGCAGGTTGCGCTCGGTCAGGCGGATGTCGCCGAGCGGCCCGTCCGAGGTGGAGTAGCCGGCACCGAACGAGAGCTCGCCGGTCGAGCGCTCCGCGACCTCGACCTCGATCTGCGTCCGGTCCGGCGCCGTGCCGGGCTCGGTGCGCATCTCCACATTCTCGAAGAAGCCCAGGTTCTGGATGCGCTGGCGCGAACGGCGCAGCAGCGCGGTGTTGAACGCGTCGCCCTCGTCGAGCCGGAACTCGCGCCGGATCACCTCGTCCAGGGTGCGCACGTTGCCGACGATGTCGATGCGCTCGATATAGACCCGCGCCCCCTCGTTGATGACGAAGGTCAGATCGATCAGCTGCTCCTCGGGCCGGCGCTGGAGCTGCGGCTCGATCTCGACGAAGGCGTAACCGAGCTCCCCGATGCGCTCCGTGAGGGTCACGATCGAGTCCTCGATCTGATCAGCGTTGTAGACCTCGCCCGGCTCCGTCCTGAGCAGCGCGCGCAGCGCCTCGGGCTCGAGATCGCGCAGGCGCGAGACCAGATCGACCTCGCCGAACCGGTAGCGGTCGCCCTCGTCCACGGTGAAGGTGATGATGAACCTGCGGCCGTCCGGCGTGAGCTCGGCGATGGCCGAGCGGACGCTGAAGTCGGCGTGGCCGCGTGCGAGATAAAAGCGCCGCAGGAGCTCCTGATCGAACGCGAGGCGATCCGGATCGTAGGTGTCGTCGGCGGTGAGAAAACGGTACCAGGCCGCTTCCTTGGTCTGGATGACGTCGCGCAGCGTGCTGTCGCTGAACGTCCGATTGCCGATGAAGATGATCCGCTCCACCTCGGTGAGCGGGCCCTCGTTGATCTCGAACACGAGATCGACCCGATTCTCCGGCAGCTCGATCACCTTGGGCTCGACGGTGGCGGCGAAGCGCCCGTTGCGCCGGTAGAGCTCGAGGATGCGGTTGACGGCGTTCTGGACGCGCGCCCGGGTGTAGACGACGCGCGGGCGGAGCTGCACCTCGGCCTCGAGCACCTCGTTGCCGAGACGCTGGTTACCCTCGAAGGCGATGCGGTTGATGATCGGATTCTCGACCACGACGACCACGAGCTCGTCGCCCTCGCGGCGCAGGACGACGTCGTCGAACAGGCCGGTGGCGAACAGGTTCTTGAGCGAATCGTCGAGACGCTCGGGATCGAAGGGATCGCCCGGCTCGACCGCGAGGTAGCTTTGGATCGTCGCCGCCTCGATCCGCTGATTGCCCTCGACCCGAATGCCTTCGATGATGTCGCGGGCGACGACCCCGGGGGTCGGCTCGCCCGCCTGCGGATCTAAGAGCTGCGCCGGTGCCCCGCCAGCACCGGCCAGCACGCATATGAGCCACACCACGGCCACGAAAGCGGCCCGACCAGGCGCCATCGTTCCTCCCGTCCCGGGTTTTTCACGGGCATGGCTCCTCTCCGGTCAGGAGACCAGCCCTCTGAAGAATTCGAACACATTCAACTGGACCAGGTCGTTCCAGGTCGCGAACACCATCAGCGTGAGCACCAGCGCCAACCCGAAACGGAAGGCCATCTCCTGACTGCGCTCGTTGAGGGGACGCCCGCGGACCGCCTCGATGGAGTACATCACGAGATGGCCGCCGTCGAGCATCGGGATCGGGAACAGATTAATCAGGCCGAGATTGATCGACAATACGGCGGTGAACCAGATCGCGGGCACGAAACCGTCCTGCGCGATCTCGCCCGACATCTGGGCGATGCGCAGCGGCCCGCCGAGCTCCTCGGTGGTCCGGCTGCCCACGATCATCTCGCCGAGCGCGTGCAGCGTGGCCCCGAGCAGCCAGACCGTCTCGCCGGTGGCCTCGCCGAGCGCGTAGACGGGATTGGAGCGGCGGAACTCGACGCCGGAGCGGCTGACCCCGATCAGGCCGACCCGATGGGTGTTGCCGAAGCGGTCCTCGATCTCGCTCTCGCGCGGCGTGACCACCACCTCGAGCGTCTCGCCGTCGCGCGCGAGGGTGAAGGTGAGCGGCTGGCCCGGGGCCTCGCGCACGATCAGCTGCAGCTGCTCGAAGCTCTCGATGTCCCGACCGTCGACCGCGAGGATCTGATCACCCGGCTGCAGGCCGGCCTCGGCGGCGGCACTCGCCGGCTGCACCTCGCCGACCTCGGCGGGCGTGAACGGCCGGCCGACCGCGGCGAACAGCACCGCGAGCACGACGATCGCGAACACGAAGTTGGCGAGCGGGCCCGCCGCCACGATCGCCATGCGCTGCCAGACGCTCTTGGAGGGGAAGCTCTCCGGGTCGGGCATGGACTTGAGGTCGATCGTGGTGCTCGTCGCATCGGCGTCGCCCAGCATCTTGACGTAGCCGCCGAGCGGGAGCGCGCTGAACTTCCAGCGGGTGCCGGCGCGGTCGGTCCAGCCGAACAGCTCCTTGCCGAAACCGATCGAGAACACCTCGACGCGCACGCCGTTGAGGCGCGCGATCAGGTAGTGCCCGAGCTCGTGCACGAACACCACGACCGACAGGATGATCAGGAACGGGATGACGTAGAAGCCGACGCTTGCCAGGAAATCCATCTTCTTCGCCTCGAGCTACGTGTCCGCCAGTCGGGTCCGCCTGGCGATCTGCCGCTCGGCACAGCTGCGGGCCGCCCGGTCGATGTCCAGAATATGGTCCAAACTCGCCGCCGGTGGACTCGCCACGGCGCCGAGGACATCCTCGACTATGCCGGCGATGTCGAGGAAGCCGATCCGACGGGCCAGGAACGCGGCGACCGCGATCTCGTTGGCGGCGTTGAACACGGTGGGTGCCGTCCCGGCCGCACGCAGGGCCTCGCGGGCCAGACGCAGCGCCGGAAAGCGTGTCGTATCCGGCGCCTCGAAGGTCAGGCGCGCGACCGCGGCGAGGTCCAGGCGCGGCGTCGGCACGTCCAGCCGCCGCGGCCAGCCCAGCGTATAGGCGATCGGGATGCGCATGTCGGGGTGGCCAAGCTGAGCGAGCAGCGAGCCGTCCCGGAACGCCACCAGACTGTGCACGATCGATTCCGGGTGGATCAGGATCTCGATCTGCTCCTCCGGCAGCCCGAACAGGTGATGGGCCTCGATCAGCTCGAGGCCCTTGTTCATCATCGTGGCGGAATCGACCGAGATCTTGGCCCCCATGTCCCAGTTGGGGTGCGCCACCGCCTCGGCCGGCGTGACGCTCGCCATCTCGGCGCGCGGCCGCCTGCGGAAGGGGCCGCCGGACGCGGTGAGGATGAGCCGCTCGATGCTGTCCACATCCTCGCCGTGCATCGCCTGGAAAATGGCATTGTGCTCGGAATCGACAGGCAGCAGCACCGCGCCGCTGCGGCGTACCTCGTTGATGAGGAGCTGGCCCGCGCACACCAGGCACTCCTTGGTCGCGAGCGCCACCAGCGCGCCCCGGCGCACGGCGGCGAGCGTGGGCCCCAGCCCCGCCGCCCCGACGATCGCCGCCATCACCCACTCCGCGGGCCGCAGCGCCGCCTCCTCGAGGCCCTCGCGGCCACAGGCGGTCTCGATGCCGCTGCCGAAGAGGGCGTCCTGGAGCTCGCCGTAGCATTCCGGATCGGCGATCACGGCCAGACGCGCGCGGTGACGGCGGGCGGCGTCGGCGAGTGCCGGGACGTTGCGCTGTGCGGTCAGGGCCTCGACTTCGAAGCGCTCCGGGGCGTGGCCGATCAGGTCCAGGGTGCGTTGCCCGATCGAGCCGGTGGCGCCCAGCACCGTGACCCGGCGCGGCCCGTCGGCGGCGGCTACGACCATGGCCAGGCCCTCGGCCCCATGATCAGGCAGAACAGCGCCAGCGCCGGCGCGGCGAACATGAGGCCGTCGACCCGGTCGAGCACGCCGCCGTGACCGGGAATGAGACTCCCGGCGTCCTTGACCCCGGCCTTCCGCTTCATCGCCGATTCGGCGAGATCGCCGATCTGGGCGACCACGGCGAGCACCGCTCCGAGCCCACCCGCCTGGAGCAGCCGCCCCGAGCCCCAGAGCGCCGCCGTGATCATCCCGGCGAGGCTGGCGCCGAGGACGCCGCCGCAAAGCCCGGACCAGGTCTTGCTCGGGCTGATCCTAGGGGCGAGCAAGGGCCCCCGGAAATAACGGCCGGCGAAATAGGCGGCGCTGTCCGTGGTCCAGACCACGAGCAGGAGCCAGATCACCAGGACCAGGCCGACCTCGGGCAGCATGCGCAGCCAGACGAGGGCCAACGCCGGGATGCCGAGATACGCGACTCCAAGTCCGGTCCAGAAGGCCGGATACCCGAGCGCGCGGGCGGTGGCGGCGGCGAGCAGCGCACCGGCGGCGAGCAGGGCGAGCGCCTGGCCCGCATGCCCGGTCATGGCGAGAACGACCGCCACGACGGCCAGCGCCAGCGCGCCGAAGCTCGCGACCTCGCTCGTTCTGTGCCCGAGCCGGACGCTGATCAGGCCGCGCCATTCGAGCGCCATGAGCACCAGGACCACGGCGACCAGCGCGGCGAAGGGCCAGCCGCCTGCGATCACCAGCCCCAGCGCGAGCGGGGCCAGCACCAGGGCGGAGATCAACCGGACCCTCAGGCCCGGCTCGAGCCTAGCCACTCGAGGCCCCGTACCGGCGCTCCCGGCGCTGGAACTCGGCGATCGCCTCGTCGAAATGCGACTTGTCGAACTCCGGCCAGTTGACGGGGAGGAAGACGAGCTCGGTGTACGCCAGCTGCCACAGCATGAAGTTGGACAGGCGCTGCTCGCCGCTGGTGCGGATGAGCAGGTCGGGGTCGGGGAGGTCGAGGGCGTTGAGCGCCTGCTCGAAGCGCGCCTCGTCGATCGCGCCGGCGTCCAGCTTGCCCGCGCGCACTTGCTCGGCCAGCTCGCGGGCCGCGCGCGCGATCTCGCGCCGACTGCCGTAGTTCAGGGCGATGGTCAGCGTCAGGGCCGCGTTGCCCCGGGTGCGCCGCTCCGCATCGGCCATCATCCCGGCGATGTCCTGCGCCATCAGATCCCGCTCGCCGAGGAAGCGCAGGCGCACGCCGTTGCGCGCGAGCTCGTTGATCTCCCGATGCAAATAGAACCGCAGCAGGTTCATGAGCTCCGCGATCTCGGCGGCCGGGCGCTTCCAGTTCTCCGACGAGAACGCGAACAGCGTGAGGTAGGGGACGCCGCGCTCAAGGCAGCGCTCCACCGTGCGCCGGACCGCCTCGGCACCGCGTTGATGACCGAAGATCGGCGGCATGCCGCGCGATCTGGCCCAGCGGCGGTTGCCGTCCATGATGATCGCGACATGCCTCAGGCCCGCCGCCCCGTCGGAGGTCGCCGCAGGGACGGCACTCGCCGCCGCCGATTGACTCGAGGATCGAGGGGCCATGCCCGGCTCAGACCGTCATGATCTCGGCTTCCTTCGCCGTCAGCATCTCGTTGATGCGCTTGATCTCCTGATCCGTGAGCTGTTGCACCTGGTCGGCCGTCTTGTGCTGGGCGTCCTGCGACAGGTCGCCGTCCTTTTCCATGCGCTTGAGCTGCTCCATGCCGTCGCGCCGCACGTTGCGCACCGCGACCCGCGCCTGCTCGGCGTAGCGGGCGGCGATCTTGGCCAGCTCGGCGCGCCGCTCCTCGCTCAGCTCCGGGATCGGAATCCGGAGCAGGGTGCCGTCGACCGACGGGTTGAGCCCCAGGCCCGAGCTACGGATCGCCTTCTCCACCGCCTTGACCAGCCCCTTGTCCCAGACCTGGACCGACAGCATGCGCGGCTCGGGCACGCTGACCGTCGCGACCTGATTGAGCGGCATCTCGCTGCCGTATGCCGGGACGTTGATCGGCTCGAGCAGGCCGGCCGAGGCCCGGCCGGTACGCAGCCCCGAGAACTCCTTGCGCAGGACGTCGATCGCGCCATCCATGCGCTTTCGCAGATCGTCCATGCTGAACTCGCTCATGACCTCGCCTCCTCGGTTCTCGGCGCCTCCTCGCTGATCATCGTGTGCGGCCCGTCACCACGCAAGACGCGCAGGAACGCGCCCGGCGTGTGGATCGCGAACACGATGATCGGGATCGCGCTCTCGCGGGCGAGCGAGATGGCCGAGGCGTCCATCACCTTGAGATCCCGGGTCAGCACCTCGTGGTAGGTCAGCCGCTCGAAGCGCTGGGCCGCCGGCTCCTTCATCGGGTCGGCCGAATAGACGCCGTCGACCTTGGTGCCCTTCAGCAGCACGTCGCAGCCGAGCTCGGCGGCGCGCAGGGCGGCGGCGGTGTCGGTGGTGAAGAACGGGTTGCCGGTGCCGGCGGCGCAGATCACGATCCGGCCCTTCTCCATGTGCCGGATCGCGCGGCGGCGGATATAGGGTTCGCACACCGATGACATCGGGATCGCGGAGAGCACCCGGGTCTGGAGCCCGATCTGCTCGAGGGCGCTCTGCACCGCGAGCGCGTTGATGACGGTCGCGAGCATGCCCATGTAGTCGGCGTTGGCGCGCTCGATGCCGCTGCCGGCGGCGACGCTGCCGCGCACGATGTTGCCGCCGCCGATGACCAGGCACTGCTCGACGCCCTGAGCGTGCACCGAGCGCACCTCCTCGGCGAGCCGGCTCAGCGTGCGGGGATCGTGACCGAACTCGCCGCGGCCCATCAGGGCCTCGCCGGACATCTTCAGGAGCACCCGGCGAAAGCGCGCCGGGTGCTCGCTCTCCCCGGTCATCGTCGCGGTCGCACTCACGGCTGGGCCCGATCGAGCTGCAACGCGATCACGCGCGGCGGATGATGGCCAGTCGAGCCGGTCCGCTCAGGCGCCGGCCCCGTCGCCCGCATCCTCGTCCTGGGAGTCCAGCCCCTCGCCGAGGGCGAAGCGCACGAAGCCGGTGATCGCGATCGAGCTGCCGACCGCCTCGGCCGTCCGGTCCACGGCGTCCTTGACCCGCAGGTCGGGATCAACCACGAAGGCCTGCTCCAGAAGCACCACCTCCTCGTAGTACTTGCGCATCCGGCCGTCGACGATCTTGTCGATGATGTTCTCGGGCTTGCCGGTGGCGCGCGCCTGCTCGGCGTAGATCGCCCGCTCGCGCGCGATGGTTGTGGCATCGAGCTTGTCGA
>CAZXYL010000184.1:0-1613 GCA_964644915.1 uncultured Geminicoccaceae bacterium | reverse complement strand
CCGTTCGCCAATCTCGCGATCGAGACCGAACAGGGTCAGATCTTCCTGGTCCATCGCACCAATCACAGCGGCCAGGCCGATTACGCGATCGGCGATGCCATCTCCTTCGGCTTCGCCGCGCAGGACGCGCTGGCGCTGCCGGCGGGCGAGGTCGCCCGGGACTGAGCCATGGACAGCCTGATCCGGACCTACGGCCGCCCGCTCACGGGGATCTTCGTCCTGCTCGCGGCGGTCTGGGTCGTGGGCATGGTCGTGGCGCCGCAGCTGTTCATGCTCGAGCGCTCCCTCTGGTCGAAGGAGCGGCCGGCGGATGCGGTCCAGCTCTCGCAACAGATCGACCACCTCTACAACGACGTGACCCTCTGGCAGATGGACCTCAGGACCGCGGACGAGGCCCGGAAAGCCGAGCTCGAGGCGCAGATCGCCGCGGCCGAGAACCAGATCGCGGAGCTGGAACAGCTGGAGAAGGATCCGCCCAAACGCTACGGGGTGCAGAACTATACCAAGATGAGCAGCCTGCACTTTCGGATCTTCATCAAGACGATCGGCTACGCGGCGCTGGTGACCGTGCTCGCGTTCGTCGTGTGCTATCCGGTCGCCTATACGGTGGCGCAGCTCGCGACGCCCAACGCCGCGGCGCTGCTGATGCTGGGGCTGATCGTGCCCTACGCGATCAACGAGCTGCTGCGCGTCTACGCCTGGCTGATGATCCTGGACTACCAGGGCGTGATCAACAGCTTCCTGCACTGGTTGGGCGTGGTCGATCTGGAGCAGCGCAACTGGATCCCGTTCCTCGAGCACCCGGGCTCGGTCTTCGTCGCCCTGATCTACGCCTACATCCTGTTCATGGTGTTCCCGATCTACAACACGATCGAGACCCTCGATAAGAACCAGATCGAGGCGGCGCGCGATCTCGGGGCGCCGACCTGGCGCATCCACTGGCGGATCGTGATCCCGCACGCCAAGCCCGGGATCGCGGTCGGCTGTATCATGACCTTCATGCTCTCGGCCGGCTCCTATGCCGTGCCGCAGGTCATGACCCGCGGCCGGAGCGGCGACTGGTTCTCGCAGCTGATCTACCGGCAGTTCTTCGAGAGCTTCAACTGGAACACCGGTGCCGCCTACAGCTTCAGCCTGCTCCTGGTCTGCATCGCCTTCATCTTCCTGATGATGGCGCTGTTCCGGGTCGGCATCCGGGACATCGCCAAATGAGGTCGCCCGCGCCGCGCAAGGTGAACCTGGAGGAGAAGTTCGCGCGCTTCGACGAGGCGTGGAGCCCGAAGGTCGTGGGCGAGATCAACGACTTCCAGGTCAAGCTCGTCAAGCTGCGCGGCGCCTTCGTCTGGCACAGGCACGAGCACGAGGACGAGCTGTTCCTCGTGACCAGGGGCCGGCTGCGCATGCGCTTTCGCGATCGCGACGAGCTGATCGGGCCGGGCGAGTTCATCATCGTGCCGCACGGCGTCGAGCATTGCCCGGTCGCGGAGAGCGAGGAGGTCCAGGTCGTGCTGCTCGAGCCCGGGACGACGCTGAATGTCGGCGATGCCGACGATCCGCGGCGCGTGGAGGAGCTGGAGCGGCTATGAGCGGCGGCGCGCGCGCTCCGGGCGGGA
>CAZXYL010000183.1:0-4584 GCA_964644915.1 uncultured Geminicoccaceae bacterium | reverse complement strand
ATCATGGCGGGCTATGGCTGGGGCGCGAGCGGCCACGTCGAGCCGATCTTCCAGCCGCGGCGCGAGCGGCCGATCTGCTATCGTCTGCGCCACCCCGTCGGTGGCCGTCCGCTGGCCGTGCTCGGCCATTACGAGGCGACCTCCGGGGGCTGCGACACCGTCCACGGTCTCGACGAGGTGTTCCGGCTCGCAGACGCCTACGCCTCCAGCGGTCATGACGTGCTGTTCGAGGGTCTCGTGGTCAGCCGCGAGGTCGAGCGCTCGGCCAAGCTGGCCAGGGCGCATCGGCTGCACATCCTGCGTCTCGACACGCCGGTCGAGGCATGCATCCGGCAGGTGATCGCGCGGCGCCGCGCACGTCGAGACACCCGTCGTCAGATCGTCGAGAACACATCCTACGAAGACGAGAACGTCCGTGAGGCCTGTCGGCGCCTGCAAACCTGCGCCGACGTCGAGCTCCTTAGCTTCGATCACGCGCTCTGGCGCGCGCAGGAGCTTCTCGGGTTGCCCGGATGAACAGGCTCGCAGCAAGCACACTTAGCGCAGGGTGTAGAGATAGGCGGCCATGTGGCGCGCCGCCGCCTCGCTCACGCCCAGCGCCGGCATCGCCGTCTCGGGATCGATCGCCGGCGGATCCCGCAACCACCGGGTCGGGACGCTGCCCACCGCGCTCAGTTGGTCACCCGGATCGGCATGCGCCTGGCGATCAGGCTGGCACCGTCGAGCTGCTGGAACGAGGAGACCACCTGGTCCATGGACTCGACCGGCATCGGCCTCAGACCCTCGACTCTGAGCTGCGGCGGCAGGCGCAGGCCCAGCTCCAGGCGCGAGGCGAGGCAGGCGACCTCCTCGGTCACGCCCGGGCTCTCGAACACGATGTCGAAGCCCGCCCCGGCGCCCGGGATCTCGACCGGCCGGCCCGCCTCCACATACGCGTCCGGCTGGAACTGGTTGGGGTAGATCCGGGCGATGCTGCCGCTGCCATCGCGATAGTAGCAGTAGACATAGGCGTCCTGGCTCGCGACCAGCGTGAGCTTGAGCGTCTCGCTGACGCGGTAGGTGGGCTCCGCACCCTTGGGCGTGGCCACGGTCAGCGCGGGCGGATCGGGCCGGACCGCCGCCGCCTGGACGGCCTGGCCGGCGAGCGGATCGGGCTGGCGGCCGATCGCGAGGTCCTGATGGATCAGGCTGGCGTAGAGGTCGAAGTTGATCCGGCCGTCGGCGATCAGGTCGTTGTCGGCCTGGTAGCGCGCGACCGCGCCCCGGGTCGCGGCATCGGGCTCGCCCGTGATCGGCGCCTCGAAATAGCCGGCGCTGGCGAGCGCACGCTGCACGAAGACGATCCGCTCGTGTTCCGCCATCGCATCGAACCACTCCCTGGCCTGCACGACGACGGCGGGGTTGGTCTGCTCGATCGCGAGGCAGCGCCAGTACGGCACCTGGGCGAGCTTGCCCAAAACCTCGATCGTGCTCAGCTCGACCAGGCTGCGCACGGCCGCCTGCATGCCTTCGGCGCGCTCGAGCGAGAGATCGAAGTTCCGGCCGTAGCTCTGGATCTGGCCGCGGGTGTCGCCTGCTCGACCGTTGCGTATCACCGCGAGCGAGTTGTGCGCCGACAAGCCGGGCAGGATCTGGCGCGTGACCGGGTTGCCGATGCTCAGATCCATCGAGACCACCCCGACCACCTCCTCGGCGCTGGAGCCGGGCGACGACGCGGCGCCGGCGGGCGAGCCCCCGACGTTGTCGGCGATGGCGCCCTCGCCGCGCTGGAAGATGGCGCCTCGGAGGTCGTAGTTCGGCACCGGAGAGTCCTCGGTGAGACCCACCAGGCTCTGCGGCTGAAGCGCATCGGCCTGGAACTGGTCGAAGTCGACGAAGCGGAAGGCGCCGCTGGTCGCCGACATGCGCGAGATCGCCGAGATCAGCGTGTCCTTGGTGCCGGTGGTGATCTCACCGGTGGCGTCGGGCAGGCCGGCACTCGTGATCACGATGTCGCGCACCCCGAACTGCACGAACAGGTTGTCCATGCACCGCAGCGCCTCGCTGAAATCGGTGATGTTGCGTACCGGTAGCGCGTCGGGCCGCGAGATCACGGGCGCCTCTTCCGGCGGGGCGCAGCCGACGAGCAGCAGGGCGCCGATCAGGCATCGGCGGGGCGCGCTCTTCAGGGTGCCGGTCATCGGGGGTGCCTCATTCCAGATGGCGTCCTGAAGCAGGTGTCACCCGCCGGCTTGGCGCGCTCGGTGGCCGATGCGGCCGCTGGTCGTACGGTGGTCTTCGTCATGCCCGGTCAGTCCGCGCGACGCGCCGATCCACGGCGCGGGGGATCGGCTCACTCTATGTCATAGGGGATGGCCGCGACCACGCCCCATCGGCGGACGAGCAGGAAAAACCCCGCCGCTCGCCAATCGAGGGCCAGCGCGTCCCGACCGTGCTCGAACACGGCCAGCAGGCGTCGCCGCCCGAGCCGATCGGCAGGCGTCGGAGAGGAATCCGGTTCGCCGGAGGCAGTTGCCGCCGCGCCGCCTTCAGCACCCCTCCTTGGTCTCCTGCCCGCCCTCGTCCGGGCAGCCCGCGCCCCGCTCGAACTGGACGACCGAATGCTCGACCGCCCAGCGCTCGGCCAGACGGCTCTTGATGCGCACGAGCAGCCGGTCGCCATCGGCACCGGGCGCGATGGTCACGTGCAAGGTCACGAGCGGCTTCTCCAGCGTGAGGGACCAGGCATGGACGTGGTGGACGCCGTCGATCTCGGGCGAGAGAGCGGCGATGTCGTGCTCCAGTTCGCGGGGATCGAGATGCGCGGGCGTGCCCTCGAGCAGCACATGGCCGCTCTTCTTCAAGAGGAACCAGGCGCTGCGCAGCACGATCAGCCCGACCAGGATCGAGAGCAGCGGATCGATCGGCGACCAGCCGGTGGTCATGATCACCACCGCGGCGACCAGCACCGCCACCGAGCTCAACAGGTCACCCAGGACGTGCAGCATGGCGCCGCGGATGTTCAGATTGTCGCGGTCGGCGCCGTGCAGGATGGCGAACGCGCCGAGATTGACCAGGAGACCCAGGGTCGCGATCGCCAGCATCAGCCCGCCCAGCACCTCAACCGGCTGCAGCAGTCGGCGCACGGCTTCGTAGAAGATCCAGCCGACCACGCCCACCAGCAGCGCGCCGTTGATGAAGGCCGCGAGGATCTGCAGGCGGCCGTAGCCGTAGGTGCGGCTCTCGTCCGCGGGGCGCCGGCCGATGCGGAAGGCGAGCCAGGCGAGCCCGAGCGAGGCGAGGTCGGTCAGCATGTGCGCGGCGTCCGCGAGCAGCGCCAGCGAGCCCGCGAGGATCCCGCCCGCGACCTCGGCCGCCACGAAGCTGCCGGTCAGCAGCATGGCCCAAAGCACGCGGCGCTCGTTGCGCTCGTGGCGGTGATCGTGGCTGTGCGGGCCACTCATCCCGTTCGTCCGCGAATTCCCTCCGACCCCTACGACGGCGTCAACCGCCGGGTCGAGTTCCACCACCTGAGCGGCTGAGCCGCCTGCTCCCTGACGCCTCGGGCCCGGTACCTGCCGGGCCCGTCTGGCGTCTGCTCTTGTCTCGCCACCCCAAAGTTGGAACACTACACCCAGAGCGTGAGCAAAAAGCGCCACCACAGGCGCGGGGAGCATGTGATGCCGAAGCCGGTGCGGGGTTTCAGATCCACACGATTCTGGACCGTCTGGCGCTCGACATGCTCGGTATTCTGCGCGAGTGCCTGACCATCGCCCCGCTCGATATGGATCGCCTGCACCTGGCGATCCTGCTCACGCTCTCGCGCAAGGTCTACGTCGAGAACCTGCTCTACCGCGATTCCGGCTCAGCGCGACACCCAGTGGTACAGCTGGACACTCTCCGACGGCAGCCACGCGCGCATCCACGAGCAGGGCATCGTCTATCGATCTCGCGACCGCGCGGGTGCCGGTGCCCCAGTTCGAGGAGATCGGCCCTCGGATCGAGCCGGAGCGGCCGCTCGCGATCAGCCAGCTCGCCCTGCGCACCTGCGGCGGCACGGATCAGTCGGGGCCGCTGCCGCACCGCAGCGGGCCGGGCTTCCTGATCGCCGATGCGGGCGACGAGGGCGGCCCGAACCTGCAGATCTGCGCCTATCAGGTGGCCCTGCGCTGAACCGCCCCAGACGATGTCGTCGACAGTTGGAGCGCTCTTCCTTGCGACCGGGCTCCTGCTCGTGAGCCCGCGGGCCGCCGGAGACGAGTTCGCGGCCGGGCTGTCGGCGTACAACGCCGCCGATTACGCGACCGCGTTCGACACCTGGTACCCGCTCGCGGACGAGAACGACCCCAAGGCGCAGACGGCACTGGCCTTCATGTACCTGAAGGGGCTCGGCGTGGTCCAGGACGACGCCCGCGCCGCGGACTGGTACCGCCGGGCGGCGGAGCGCGGCCAGCCGGAGGCGCAGTTCTTCCTCGGCACGCTCTACTATCTCGGCCGGGGCGTGCCGCAGAACGACACGCTGGCGCACGTCTGGTGCGAGATCGCGCTCGCGCGCGGCATGCCCCAGGGCCTGGACTGCCGGGACGCGGCTTCGGCCCGCATGAC
>CAZXYL010000182.1:0-7976 GCA_964644915.1 uncultured Geminicoccaceae bacterium | reverse complement strand
CCATTGCCGCACCGCGTAGTCTTGCCATGCCGAACGTGATCGTCCTCGACGATCGGGTGACCAATCGCAACATCCTGACCCGCCTGGCGGCGTCCGTGGAGGAAGGCGTTCGCGTCAAGGCGTTCGCCAATCCCAGGCTCGCGCTGGACTGGGTGCTGACGAACACGCCCGATCTGATCATCACCGACTACAAGATGCCGGAGATGGACGGGGCGGACTTCATCCGCGCCTTCCGCGCGCTACCGGATACGGCCGACATCCCGGTGGTGGTCGTGACCGTGTACGAGGACCGCAGCTACTGCTATCAGGCGCTCGAGGCGGGAGCGACCGATTTCCTGCTCAGCCCGGTCGATCACGTCGAGTTCCGGGCGCGCGCGCGCAATCTTCTGACCTTGAGGAAGCAGCAGAAGCTGCTCGAGCAGCGTGCGCACCAGCTGCATCGCGAGCTGATGTTCAGCACCGAGCAACACGAGGCGGCGCTGCAGGCGAGCGAGCGGCGGCTGCGCCGCCTGATCGACACGCTGCCGACCACGATCAGCACCGTCAATACCTCGGGGCGGCTCACTTTGATGAACGCCGCCCACAAGCAGCTGTTCGGGATCGAGCCGGGCGCCGCGATCGGGCAGACGCTCGCCGACGTCTACGGCGAGGCCTACGCGACCAAGCAGCGCGTGCTCGACGACAAGGTGTTCGAGACCGGGGAGACCCTGCCGAGCTTCGAGCAGGAGGTGGCGAGCCCCGCCGGGGGTGAGGAGCGGATCCTCCTCACGACCAAGTCGCCGCTGCTCGACGACGCGGGCCGTGTGGCGCAGGTGGTCACGGTCTCGATCGACGTCACCGAGCTCAAGCGGGCCGAGGCGAGAATGCGTCACCAGGCCGGCCACGACGCGCTCACCGGGCTGCCCAACCGTGCCCTGTTCCGGGACTATCTCGATCACGCGCTCGCCCGGGCCCGGCGTGGCAACAGCATGGTCGCCGTCCTGCTGGTCGATCTGGACCGGTTCAAGGGCGTCAACGACGCCTTCGGGCTGCACGCCGGCGACGAGTTGCTGCAGGTGGTCGCCGAGCGACTCCGTGCCTGCCTGACTGAGACCGACCCGATCGCGCGCCTCGGCGGCGACGAGTTCGCCGTGCTGCAGAGCGACGTGCGGGGGCCGGAGGACGCGCGCAGTCTCGCGCGGCACCTGAACGACTGCTTCGCCGAGCCGTTCTTCATCGCCGGCGAGGAGCTGCACAGCAGCGCCAGCATCGGCATCACGCTGTTTCCCGCGGACGGCCAGGCGGCCGATCGTCTGCTCAAGAATGCCGAGCTGGCCATGTATCGGGCGAAGGCGAACGGCCGGCACACGACCTGCTTCTTCGCCGCGCAGATGAACCAGGTGGCGCGCCGGACCGGCCTTTTGGAGCGCGAGCTGCGTCAGGCGTTCGCGAGCGATCAGTTCACCGTGCACTACCAGCCCCAGCGCTCGCTCAGCACCCACGAGATCGTGGGCATGGAGGCGCTGCTGCGCTGGCGGCACCCCCGGCGCGGCATGGTCCGCCCGAGCGAGTTCATCGCGCTGGCCGAGGAGATCGGGCTGATCGCGCCGCTCACCGAACGGGTGCTCGAGCGGGCCTGTCGTCAACTGCGCTTGTGGCAGCGCTCGGGCTTGCCGGCACTGCGCCTGTCGGTCAACATGTCGCCGGTCCAGTTCCGGGAGCCCGGGATCGCTGCGCTGATCGAGGGTACGCTGGCCGATACCGGGCTCGATCCGGCCTGTCTGGAGCTGGAGCTGACCGAAGGCGTCATGCTCGAGAACAACGACGTCGCCATGGCCAGCCTGCGCCGGCTGCATCAGCGCGGCATCAGCTTCTCGCTCGACGACTTCGGGACCGGCTACTCCTCGCTCGCCTACGTCAAGCGCTTCCCGGTGCAGCGCCTGAAGATCGACCAGAGCTTCGTGCACCGGCTGGGTCACGACAGGCAGGACGAGGCGATCGTGCGCGCGATCATCGACCTCGGGCACAGCCTGGGCCTCAAGATCACCGCCGAGGGCGTGGAGACGGTCGATCAGCTGCACCGCCTGGAGGAGCTGCAGTGCGACGACGCGCAGGGCGATCTGATCAGTCCGCCCCTGCCCGCCGAGGCTTTCCAGATCCTGTTCAGCCAGCAGGCGGTGCCGAGCACCGCCAAAACCTGATCGGCTGGCGGGCCGACCGGCGCGACCGGGCCGGGGATAGCGCGGTGGCCAACCGGAACGGGTCGCGGGCGTGCTCGGCACTCTGGCGCCGCGCACGCGGGCTCACGGCTACGATTCGCAGCCGTCTGCGTGGCCGCGAGGACACTGAGCACGAGCAGGTCCTGGTCCGGCTGGTCATCGCCATTATGGCGTTCGTCTACTTGGCCGTGATGTCCACCGGCGAGAGCGAGGCGGCCCTGCTGGCGGCGCGCTGCCTGCCGCTCGCCATCGGCTACCTGCTCGGCTCGGCCGCGCTGGTGGCGCATCTGATCTGGAGCCCGGCGCCTCGCCCGGCCCGGCGCTGCGCCGGTCTGGGGCTCGACATCCTCACCTTGACCTTTGCGCTCGTCATCGGCGAGGCGACCGCCGCGATCTTCTATCCCTTCTATCTCTGGATCACCTTCGGCATGGGCTTCCGCTATGGCCGGGCTTATCTGTACGCTTCGGCAGCGATGAGCCTCGCGAGCTTCGCCCTGGTGATCGCGCTCACCGAGTATTGGCATGCGCAGCCGGCGCTGTCCGCGGGGCTCTGGGTCGCCCTGTTCGTTTTGCCCCTCTACGCGTCCTCGCTGCTGGCGAAGCTCACCGACGCGCTCTCCCGCGCAGAGGCGGCGAGCCGGGCCAAGACCCGCTTTCTGGCGACCATCAGCCACGAGCTGCGCACGCCGCTCAACGCCATTATCGGCATGGCCGATCTCTTGCGCGGCACGCGTCTCTCGGACGAGCAGAAGGACATGGCGCGCACCGTGCGTAGCGCGGCGCAGACGCTGCTCGAGATGATCAACGACGTGCTCGATGTCGCCAAGATCGAATCCGGGCGGATGGCGGCAGAACCGGTCGAGTTCGACCTCCATCGTCTGATCGCGACCCTGCGCGCGCTGTTGCACCATCAGGCCGCCGCCAAGGGGCTGGCGCTCGGCTTCGCGGTCGACCCGGCGATCCCGCACCGGCTGTCGGGCGCGGCGCGGTTCCTGCAGCAGATTCTCACCAACCTGATCGCCAATGCGATCAAGTTCACGGACCAGGGTGGCGTGACCGTCCGCTTCCTGGCCCTTGCCGTCGGGTCCGAGCGGGTCACGGTGCGCTTCGTGGTCGAGGACACGGGCATCGGTATCGCCGCCGACGCCCAGGAGCGGATCTTCGACCAGTTCACCCAGGCGGACGAGTCGACGACGCGCCGCTATGGCGGCACGGGCCTGGGGCTGGCGATCGCGCGGCAACTGACCGCGCTGATGGATGGTAGCCTGGAGGTGGAGAGCGCGCCGGGCAAGGGCGCGAAGTTCACCTTCGAGGCGAGCTTCGCGTGCGAGGTCCTGCCCCCCCGCCGACTGCAGGGGCGGGTCGTGGTGCTCGGCGATCGCTCCCTCGCCAAATTCTGGTGCGCGCAGATCGAGAGCTGGGGCGCCTCCTGTCGGGTCGCGGGCGACAGTGCGGAGGCCAAGCGAATGCTTGCGCGCACCAGGGGCGAGCGGGCGCTGCTCGTTCTCGACGGCCAGGACGAGCGCACGCTCGCACGCCTGCCGGGGGCGCTCGCAGAACGCTTTCCGACAGAGCCCACGAGCGCGGTGCTGGTCACCGAAAACGCGGCCGAGGCGGACGGCTATCTCGCCCTCGTACCACCCGATGCCGGCGACGAGATTCGCTTCTCGGCCCTGCACGCCTCGCTCGCCCGATCGGAAGCCCCGGCGGGCGACCAGCCGCTGCCCGAACCGGTGAGCGAGCCCCGCCACATCCTGGTCGCCGAGGACAACCGGACCAACCAGAAGGTGATCGCCAAGATCCTGCAGCGCGGCGGGCACGTCGTGACGCTGGTCGGCAACGGCGAGGAGGCGCTCGACGCCCTGGAGCGGCAGACGTTCGATCTCGTGCTGATGGACCTCAACATGCCGGTGATGGGCGGGCTCGATGCCGTGAAGATGCACCAGTTCATGACCGGTGGCCGCAACGGGACCGCTTTCGTTGCCCTGACCGCCGATGTTACGGAGGAGGCACGCCGGGACTGCGCCGCCGCCGGCATCCGGGAGTTCGTCACCAAGCCGGTGGACGCGGCGCAGCTGCTCGCTCTGGTCCAGCGGCTGACCGGTGCCGCGCCGAGCCAGCGGCGCGGGGTCGAGGCCCGCCCCGGCGGCGTGGTCGTGCCCCATCCGCGGCTGACCAGCGCCAGCCCGGCGCTGGACAAGAGCTATATGGACCGCTTGCGCCAGCTGGACGACGATGACGGCTTCGTCGCCGAGGTGATCCGGGATTTCCTGCTCGATGCCGCGCAGCTGGTCGACGAGCTCGCGGCCGCGGCGCTCGCGGGCGATGCGGTCCGGTTCCGGGACCGCGCCCATGCGCTGCGCAGCAGTGCCGCCCACATCGGGGCGACCGCGATCTTCGAGCTCTGCCTCGGCTGGCGCGGCATGGCGCCGCCGGAGCTCGCGCAGGAGGGCGCCCGACACGTGGCCCGGCTGAGAGCCGAATTCGAGCGCCTGGAGGCGGCGCTGGCGGCCGCGCTCGATCAATCCGACCCGAACGACCGCCCCGCCTTCGGGCAGCCCACCTGATCCGGCCGGCTCACGCGGCGCGCGCGTGCCGGCGCTGCTGGGCGGCTGCCAAGCGCTCCATCCGTCTCAAATCGGCCTCGTCCAGCTCCATGGCGGTGTCGACCCAGAGGTCGGTGACGTCGACCAGCTCCTCATAGGTCAGGGGCTGACAGCGTCGGCGCACCTGAGCGAGCGCGCCGAGCACGCCCTGGCGGCGCCGGTTGCGGTCCAGATAGTCGCGCACCGCCTGCGGGCCCGCGCCGGTTTCGACCACCTGGTCGACGAGGCCCATGTCGGCCAGCTCCTGCGCCTCGTACAACCGCCCGCTGCGGATCATCTGCTCGGCGCGCACCCCGTCGAGGCGCCGGCACAGCAGACTGTAGGCGCCCATGCCGGGAAACATGTTGAAGAGGATCTCCGGCAGACCGAACTTGCTCTGCCGCTCGGCGATGACGACGTCATTGGTCAATACCGCCTCGAAGCCGCCGCCCAGGGCGTCGCCTTGGACGAGCGCGATGGTCATGATCGGCAGGTCGAGCTTGGTCCAGTTCTGATAGACGGTGTCGACGCAGGCATAGGCGTAGCGCCGCAACTCCTCTCGTGCGCCGCTGCGAATCAGGCCGGTGAAGAGGGCCAGATCGCCGCCGAGGTTCCACACGTCGGGCATCGAGGAATGCCAGACCAGCGCCTTGACCGACAGCTTGCCCGCGAACGCGCGAGGAAGCAGGCTGCGCTTCAGTTGCGCCTGTAAGGTGCTGATGTCGTGCAAGAGCTTGGGCGTGAAGCAGGGCCGTTCGCGATGGCCGAACTCACACCAAAGGCTGCCCTGGTCCGCTTCGTAGCGGAGGCCGAGCTCGCCGAATTCCCCGTCAAGCCGCTCGAGGTCGAACGGCAGCGGGCGAAGGACGGTCGGCGCATCGGGACCCGATGCGCGCCGCCGAACCAGGTCTTCCACCAAAGAGGAGTGAGTAAGGGAGAAAGCACGCGCCGCGGTCTGGGGCCGCGCCGCCAATTCGGGGAGCGCCCTTCTGGAGATGGCCATGATTGCCTCGCATTGGATCTTGGTGGGACTTGCCCGCGTTTCGAGCGCGAAGGGCAAAGACACCCCTCGCCTCTCGGTCGTGTCTGCCAGACCCGACCGCGGGACCACCCGATTTCCTTAAAACACCGCCAAGGCGTAGGCAAGTATCTTATTCAAATGTGATTTGCTTTTTATTAATACAATTTGAAATAAATGAGCTTAAACTGCTCCTTGATATCTCATCATTACTATATAGCCTAAATTGTTGAGCGACAACAAGTGGCGAGCGCGAGCGCAGGCTGCCCGATCGGACCGGGCCTGTCATTGGAACAGAACGCAATCGTCGATTGTCAATCACCAAAAAGGCGCGGCTCGAAGGGGCGAGCCGCGCCTCGTGAACGCCTGGGCCGACGACGTGCGCGCGCCGCCGCATCGGAGGGCCTAGTTCATGATCAAGACCTCGACCCGGCGGTTTGCATGGCGGCCCGCCCGGGTCGCGTTCGAGGCGATCGGGCGCTCCTCCCCGAGCCCGGCGGTGGCCAGGCGCGAGGAATCGATCGCGAAGTGCTCGACGAAGAACTGCTTGACGAGATCGGCCCGGCGCTCGGAGAGGATCTTGTTGTAGTTCGCCTCGCCCATGGCGTCGGTATGGCCCATGATCAGCACCTGACGATCGCCGTAGATGCTGATCAGCTCGGCCACCTTTGCCAGGGCGTCGTGCGCGCTCTCCCCGATGGTCTCGCTGTCGTGCGTGAACAGATCAGTGCCGGGCACGGTCAGCAGGAACCCCTGGCGATGGGGCTCGGCCTTCAGATCGGCCAGCAGGTTCGCCACCTGGACTCGCTCCTCGAGCGGCAGGTCCGCCGCGAGCTCGCCGAGCGTGATCCGGCGGGTGGTGGCCGGACGGTCGTCGGGCGCGGTCACCGGTGCAGCGCCGTCGCGGCCGGGCGGCTCGACTGCCGCCACCTGTTCGCGCACCAGTTGCGCCGGTGTGGCGGGCGGGACGGGCGTGGCTTCGGCGGTCGCCGCGGCCGCGCTGGCGACGCCGAAGCTGGGGACCGCCGAGCGGTCGTCGCCGGCGGGCTTGCGCCCGGCCGGCCCCTCTGCTTCGCCGGCCGCGGGGATCGCTTTCTGCATCACGTGGCCCATGGCTTCGTTCAACGTCCTGATCTTGTCCTCGACCGCGATCAGGTTCTGCCGGGCAGCTTCCGCGGCCGCATCCGCAGAGTCGTGCAGCTGCGCGATCTGCGCCTCCATGCCGGCGTTCTCCGCGTCCAGTCGCTCGACCTCGCCGCGTGCGTCGACCAGTTGCTGCTGCAGGCTGCCGGTTTTGCCCCGGAGCGCTTCGGCCATCGCCTGGGCCTCGCTGCGCTCGCGCTCCGCCTTTGAGAGATCGGCCGTGGTGCTGGCGAGCTCCTGTTGCGTTGCGGCCAGCTCGGTACGCAGCCCGCGGGCATCCTGCTTGCTGCTTTCCAGCGCCGCCTCGGCCTCCTGGAGGCGCGCTTCGGCCGCCTCGCGCCCGGCTTCCGCGGCTTTCATGCCCTGCTGCCGAGCCCCCAGCTGCTCCCGCAGCCGCGCCACATCAGCCGCGGCGCGCTCCGCCGCCTGCACCAGCGCATCGTCCTTGGCCGCGAGCTCGGCCAGGGCCTCGGCCTTGGCCGCCAGCTCGGCCTCCGCCTGCTCGAGCTCGCCGCTCAAGCGTCGGTTTTCCTTTTTCATTTGCTCGAGCTCGTCGCGCAACCCGGCCGCCAGCGCGACGATTTCGGTCGCGGCGCTCAGCTCCTCGAGCTTGAGTCGCGCTGCCTCCAGGGCAGCATTGAGCTCGGCGAACGGCGTCTCTTCGGCCGCAACGGCTTGAGACGAGCCCTGCTCCTGCACCCGCACGAGCCCCAGCGGCTCGCCCAGTCGCGGCTGAGCATAGGGAAACGCGTGGCCCACCTGCGCGCCCGACGCGAGCAGGCTCACGCCAAGCAAGGCGCGCAAGGACCAACCGGGCGGAGTCGGAAGGGCGGGGCGGCGATCAACCATGGGCACGACCTCACGAAATCCGGTCGCCGCTCCACCGACCTCGGCGACGACCCCAGGCCGGATCATGAAACATTGTGCGAACTCGTCAAGACAAAATAGACGCTTTGGTTGATACTCACGCAAAATCGAGCAACTCGGGAGCAAGTGCACCCGGCAGCCGCGCCGGTCGCATGCGGCGGGTCA
>CAZXYL010000181.1:0-2770 GCA_964644915.1 uncultured Geminicoccaceae bacterium | reverse complement strand
CAGCGCGCCGGAATCGACCGATCCGATCGAGAACCACTTCAATGGCCGGATCGGCGATCTCGCTCTGTTTGGCCAGGAGCTGGGGCCGCTCGAGATCCAGGCGCTCATGGACGGCACGCCGGTGCCCGAGCCGGACCCCGAGCCCGACCCCGAACCCGACCCCGACCCGGAGCCTGAGCCCGAGCCCGATCCGGATCCGGAGCCCGACCCGGAGCCTGAGCCCGAGCCCGATCCCGTGCCCGGTCCGAGCGCGCTGCTCGCCTGGCAGGCAGGTGGCTGGGAGAGCTTCGACGGCGACGACGTCGCCATCCTGCCCCACGATCCGGCGCTGGAGCTGGCGTCGGGCACGATCGCGCTGCGCCTGCAGGCGAACGCGTTCGGGGGCCTGCAGGGCATCCTGTGCAAGGACGCCTTCGGCTTCAACGACGGCGGCCATCTCACGATCATGTTCGACGGCAGCCGCCTGGTGTTCCGCCTGCAGAGCACCAGCGACACCTTCGAGGTTCGCACGCCGGCCGGGGCGATCGCGCTCGGGCAGGAGGTGCACGTTGCCGCGACCTTCGGCGCCGGCGGCATGCGGCTCTATATCGACGGCGAGCTGGTGGCGAGCAACTCCTACACCGGCGGGCTCCTGGGCAACCTCGAGCCGATCTCCGTCGGTGCGCTCAGCTGGCGCAGCGGGCCAGAGTCGACTGATCCGATCGAGCATCACTTCAATGGCCGGATCGGCGATCTCGCCCTGTTCGGCCAGGAGCTGGGGCCGCTCGAGATCCAGGCGCTCATGGCCGGCACGCCGGTGCCCGAGCCGGAGCCCGAACCGGACCCGGAACCCGACCCCGAACCCGAGCCGGAACCCGAGCCCGAGCCTGATCCTGAGCCCGAGCCAGGCCCGGAACCGGCCGATTACGGGGAAGCGGTTCACGCGCTCGGCCCGGTCGCCTACTGGCGCCTGGGCGAGCCGTCGGGCGCCACGGCGCAGGACAGTGCCGGCAGCGCCGACGGCAGCTATCGCGGCGGCCCGACGCTGGGTGTCCCGGGCCTGGTGCCGGGCGATGCCGCGGTCGCCTTCGACGGCATCGACGACTACGTCGAGATCGTCAGCGCAAGCTTCGTCGAGCCGATCCGGGTCGCAGCGCTCGGCGACAGCTTCGTCGCGGGCTTCGGCCTGGCCGCGGGCGACCGGTTCATGCCTCTGCTCACGCAGGCGCTCGCAGCCGACGGCTACGCGATCACGCCGCTCGAGTTCGGCGCCAACGGGCGCACCACGGCGGGTGGTCTGGCCCAGGTCCCGACCGTGCTCGCCGCTGACCCCGATGTCGTAATCCTCGTGCTCGGCACCAACGACGCCCTAAGGGGGCGCGACATCTCACCCGAACAGACCGAGGCGAACCTGCGCCAGATCATCGAGCAGTTCCAGGCCGAGGGCGTCCAGGTTCTGCTCACCGGCACCTTTGGCCTGTGGCCGGACGAGATCTACAACGAGCCCGGCTTCGAGCTGCTGCCGGACACGCTGGAGCTCGCCGCCCAGTTCGAGGCGATCTTCCCGAAGCTCGCCGCCGAGTACGGCGTGCCGCTGTTCGACCCGTTCCTCGGCGGCGAGCGGGTCGGCACCGAGATCCAGGGCGGGGTGCTGGGGGACCCGGCGCTCAACCAAGGCGACGGCATCCACGCCAACGCCGCCGGCATGGCGCAGACCGTGGCCCGCATCCTGCCCGACGTCGAGAGCCTGCTCGATACGGCGGGCGGCATCCCGACCGTGGCGGCCGACCCGTTCCAGCTCGAGCAGGGCGGCATGAGCCTGTGGTTCGTAGCCGATGACACCAGCGGCCTGCAGGGGCTGCTCTCACGGGATGCCTTGGGGTTCGGCGGCGGCGGCCACATGGCGCTCCACCTCGACGGTGCCGAGGTCGTCCTGCGCCTGCAGGACACGAGCACCACCTACGAGCTGCGCAGCGGCCAGGGTTCGATCACGCCGGGCCAAACGACCCATGTGGCGTTCTCCTTCGGGCCGGACGGTCTCAAGCTGTACCTGAACGGCGAGGAGGTCGCGAGCAACCCCTATACCGGGGGCCTCGTGGGCAACCAGGAGCCGCTGGTGATCGGCGCGCTGGACTGGCAGAGCAGCGCAGGCGCCGCGGACAACCTGGAGGCCTTCTTCGGCGGCACCATCGACGAGGTGGCCCTGTTCGACAGCCCGCTCACCGCGCAGCAGGTGGCAAATCTTTACGACGCCGGCATCTCGCTCGACGACCTGCTGGCGCAGGACCAGGCTGCGGTGGCCTGAGCGACGTGACCGCCACCTCAGGCGCCCCCTGCCCGCTGGCCCTGCCCGTGGGTCCAGTCGAGGAGGGAGGCCAGGAGCTTGCGGATGATGTCGCGGGTGGCCTCGTCCTCGAGGCGGCCCTGGTCGCTGAAGACCTGCCCGGCGCCGCCGATCAGCACGCCCGGCCGGTTCAGGACCAGGCCGTTCAACGCCACGAGGGACTGCCGCAGATGGTTCTGGGCCAGCGCCGTGCCGAGGCGGCCCGGGCTCACGCCCATGATCGCGACCGGCTTGTTGTCGAACGGCTGGTCGGGCGGGCGCGACGCCCAGTCGATCGCGTTCTTGAGCACGCCCGGGATCGAGCGGTTGTACTCGGGCGTCACGATCAGCAGCGCGTCGGCGGCGCGGATCGCCTCGCGGAAGGCCTCGACCGGCGGCGGGAAGCCCTGCTGCTTCACATCCTCGTTGTAGGGCTCGATCGGGGCAATATCGAAGGTCTCGATGCTC
>CAZXYL010000180.1:0-1609 GCA_964644915.1 uncultured Geminicoccaceae bacterium | reverse complement strand
CACGCGCACGCGGTTGAAGGCGAGCGAGAGGGCGCCCACGCTCGTGTTGTAGGTCGCGTCCAGGGGCTGGCTCGGCTCGATCTCGCGGAGCCGCGGCAGGGCCGTGTCGTCGACCAGGAAGCGACCGGCGACGGCGCGGATCCCGCTCGCCTGCAGGCGGACGGCGAGGCCGAGCAGGTCGGCCACGTCGAGGGCGGGATCCCCGCCACCCTGCAGAATCAGATCGCCCTCGAGCACGCCGTCGCGGAGCGCGCCGCGGCGCAGCAGCGAGGTGCGGTAGCGATGCTCCGGCCCGAGCACGTCGAGGGCTACGATGGCGGTCGCGAGCTTGGTGGTCGACGCCGGGATCAGGGGCAGGTCCGGATTGAGCTCGGCCAGGACCTGACCGGTCTCGAGATCCAGCAGCAGAGAGCCGAGCTCGAGGCCCGCGGCTCGCGCCGGCGCGGCCGCCGCGACCGGGCGATGCTCGATCGCAGCGGGGAGCAGCTCGGCGAGCGCCGGGGGATCCGCCACCTCCGGCGCCACGATGGCCAGGCTCGCGGGCTCCTCCGGCGCGAGAACGACCGCGGCGGCCATCGGCTCCGGGGCGACGACCGCGCGCGGTCCGGCAGCCGGGACGACCTCATGCGTGGCCCGGCCGCCGCCACAGGCACCGAGCAGCAGGACGATGCCGAGCACTGCACGAGTAAGGCCGGGGAGATTGCGCATGCGGTCCTTCCGCCTCGATCCGATTGGAGTTGGCGCATCAATCTCCCGAGAATGATAAAGAACCCCTAACCTCCTGTGGGCTCGCTGCATCCGCACCGCGGTACGCATCCAGCTCGGACGCGGGCCCGGCGTGGTTTCCGCTGCAACGGTGCTCTGCCCGCAACCGAACGGGCGAGAGACACGGGCGGTGGCGGCCGGGTTGCGCCGCGCCGGGAGCTGGGGGAGAGTCGACCGGCGGAATGACCGTTGGGAGCGCCATGGACCCGCTGCTCGACGTTCGCGACCTCAGTATCGAGTTCCTGACGCCACACGGGTCGGCGCGCGCGCTGCGTGGCGTCAGCTTGGCCGTGCCGCGCGACCGGGTGGTCGGCATCGTGGGCGAGAGCGGCAGCGGCAAGACGACGCTGATCTCGGCGGCGCTCAAGCTGCTGCCCGGCAACGCCGTGGTCCGGCAGGGCCGGGTGCTCTTCGAAGGCCGCGACGTCCTCGCGATGGGCGAGCCGGCGCTCCGGGATCTGCGCGGCAAGCGCATCGCGATGGTCTTCCAGGACCCCATGACCTCGCTCAACCCGGTGCTCTCGATCGCGACCCAGATGATCGACATCCAGTATCGCGAGCCGGCCGGCCGCGCCGAGAAGCGGGCCCGCGCGCTGGAGATGCTGCACCGGGTCGGCATCCCTGACGCCGAGCACAAGATCGACGGCTACCCGCACGAGTTCTCCGGCGGCATGCGCCAGCGCATCGCGATCGCCATGGCGCTGCTCGCGGGTCCCGACCTTCTGATCGCCGACGAGCCGACGACCGCGCTCGACGTCACCCTGGAGGCGCAGATCATCCATCTGCTGCGGCGGCTCAAGGCCGAGCTCAGGGCCTCGATCCTGTTCGTCTCGCACAACCTCGG
>CAZXYL010000179.1:0-5010 GCA_964644915.1 uncultured Geminicoccaceae bacterium | reverse complement strand
CCTGGCGGGCCTTGCGGCTCCACTCGCTGTCCGGGTCGAGCTGGAGATACTTCTGCCACCAGTGCAGGGCCTCGGCATAGTCGTTCGCCTTGAGGTGCCACATCGCCAGGTTGTACACGGGATCGCTGTACTCGGGATCCGCCGAGACCGCGCGCATCAGGTAGGAGCGTTCCAGGTCGGGCCGGCCCTCCAGGCCCACGAGGTTGGCGAGGTTGTACCAAGCCTCGGCGAAGTTCGGATCGACGACGACGGCAACCTGCAGGTAGAGCGAGGCTTCCCGGGCGCGCCCGAGCTCCCAGAGCACGTTGGCGAGATTGAAGGGCGGGATCGGATCCTGCCGGTCCAGGCTGACGCACCGGCGATAGAGTTCCTCGGCGGTCGCGAGGTCGCCCTCCAGCTCGGCGTCCTCCGCCGCTTCGAAGATGGCGTCGATCGAAGGGTTGCCGGCCGGGGGCAGTGGCAGGCGGATCTGGCCGTCGAGCTCGGCCAGACCCTCACCCAGGCGCAACGCGATCTTGCCGTAGGGATCGCAGACCAGCTTGTGCGAGGCGAGGGGATGCTCCCCGGGCTTGGCGCCCTGGCGCGCGATCTGCCCGATGATGTCCAGGATCTCGTCGATGCCTACGCCCTCGCGCAGCAGGCGCGCCACCTCACGCGCCGTCACCAGGTCGCGGAAGCTGCAGCGCCCGTCGGCGGCCTCGATGAGGTCGAACAGATCGAGCAGGCGGGCGATTTCGGGCCGCAGGCCCGTACGCGCGGTCAGCTCCTCGATCGACATCGCCGCGGGATCGGCGGGGCTGTCCGCCAGCAGCCCGAGCTTGCGCAGGAACGCGTTCTCGCTGATGCAGGTGACGCGCAGCTCGTCCGCACGCTCCAGCTTCTCCTGCAGCCGGCCGCCGTGCAGGAGGCTCTTGGCGCCCCGGGCCACGACCACGACGTCGGTGTTGCGGGTCAGATCGCGCCGGACCACCCCGCCTTGTCGCTCGACCTCGTCGGCCGCCAGCTTTCCCGGCACGGCGGCCAGCCGCCCGATGATCGCGACCGTCTTGCCGGCGTACTCCAGCATCGGCCGGGACGCCGCCGCTCAGGACGCCTTCGCCTGCTTCTTCTTGGGGGCGCTCTTGGCGGGCTTGCCCGATGCGGCCGGCTTCTTTTGCGCGGCCGCGCGCCGGGGCTGGCTCGGCGCCGGCGGCTTGCCCTCGCCCTCGTCGAGGCTGCGGCGCAGCGCGTCCATGAGGTTGATCACCTTGCCCCGCTCCGGCGCCTTGGCGATCACCGGCTCCTGGCCCTTGACCTTGGCCAGGACCAGATCCCGCAGCGCCTCCTGGTAGCGGTCCGTGAACTCGCTCGGATCGAACGCCCCGCCCTTCTGCTCGATCAGCTGTAAAGCCAGCTGGAGCATCTCCTGGTCGGGCGGCTCGTCGCTGATGTCCTCGAAGAACGCCTCGTGGCTGCGGACCTCGTTCGCCGCGCGCAGGGTCATGCACAGGAAGCCCTTGTCGCGCACCGAGATCGCGATCAGCCGCTCCCGGTTCGACAGCACGATGCGCGCGAGCGCCGCCTTGCCCTTCTCCCGCATGGCCTCGCGCAGGACCCGGAACGTCTCCTCGGCGACCGGCCCGTCCGGCGCCATGTAGTAAGGAGAGTCGAAGTAGATCGGATCGACCGCGCTCGCGTCGACGAACTTCTCGATCACGATCGCCTTGCTCGATTCGATCTGCACCTTGTCGAGATCCTCCTCGGTCAGGATGACGTACTGGTCCTTGTCGTACTCGTAGCCCTTGACCAGGTCCGAGCGCTCGACCTTGCCGAGCTCGGGGTCGTGCGGGTTCATCTGAATCCGGTTGTGCGTGTCCTTGTGCAGCAGATTGAAGGACACGCGCTCGCTGCGCGACACCGCGTTGTAGAGCCGGACCGGACACGACACCAGCGAGAGCCGGAGGTGTCCCTTCCAGGTGGTCCGTGGTGCCATGGCCCTTGTCCCTCTTCGTGCGGCCGGCGCCGGGCCTCATCGACCCAAGCCGAGCCGGCGCTCCATCTCCTTGGTCAACGCGCGGGCCGCTGCATCGATCTCCGCCCACGGGTCGACGAAATCAGCGCCCAGCCGTTCCGGTACTGTAGCGTAGTTCAGATCGGCCGGGTCGTCGATCTTGGAAAGCTCGTGCCAGTGCAGGGGCGTCGAGACCGGGACACCCGGCCGCGCGCGCAGGGAATAGGCGGCGACCGCCGTGGCGCTGCGGGCGTTGCGCAGATAGTCGAGGAAGATCCGGCCGCGGCGGTGGCGCTTGGCCATGGTGGTGACGAAGCGCGCGGGTGCCCGCTTCGCCATCATGGCGGCGAAGGTCTGGCTGAACTCCAGGACCTCGTCCCAACCCTGCCGGCGCGCCAGTGGCACGACCACGTGGAGGCCTTTGCCGCCCGTCGTCTTGAGGAACGGCACCAGCTCCAGCTCCTCGAGCGCCACGCGGATCTGCTCCGCGGCGTCCCTCACCTCGCTCCAGCGCAGGCTCTCGTCCGGATCGAGGTCGAGCACCATGCGGTCCGGCCGCTCCGGCTTGTCCACCCGGCAGCCCCAGGCGTGCAGCTCGACCGCGCCGAACTGAGGCAGCGAGAGCAGCCCGCGGGCGTTGTCGATGTAGAGGTACTCGCCCTTCTTCTTCGCGTTCTCCTCGCGCAGCCAGACGGTCTTGACCACCTCGGGCATGCCGGGCATGGCGTGCCGCTGGAAGAAGCAGTCCTCGCGCTTGCCCAGGGGACAGCGGACGAGGGAGATGGGCCGGTTCATGATCTCGGGTAGCATCCAGTCGCCGACCCGGGCGTAGTAGACGGCGAGCTCCAGCTTGGTCGGCCCGTCGGCCGTGAACATGCGCCGGTCGGGGTTGGTGACCCAGATCGAGGCGAGATCCTCGTCCGTGACCAGGCGTCGGCGCGGCGTCGGTGCCGGTGCCGGGTCGGCCCGGGTCTCCGCCGGGGCCTTGTCCTCGCGCAGACCCTTGTAGACCGCGTGGCGCAGAATGCCGTCCGCGGTCCGGTTCATGTAGCGGACCTCGGCCAGCAGAGCGGGCTGGACGAAGCGGGCGCCGCGGCGCTCGGTGGCCGGGATGGGGACCGGCGGCGTCTTGCGCTGCAGTGGCTGGAGCCGAGTCCGGAGCCGCTGGGCTTCCGCCGCCGAGTAGCCGGTGCCGACCCGCCCGACGTAGCGGAGCCCGTGATCGTCCGCATCCGCCATCAGGAGCGCCGCGAGGCCGCCTGCGGCCTCGGATTCGGTGTAGCCAACGATCAGGAACTCGTCGCTCCTCACGCATTTGGCCTTGAGCCAGGTCCTGGTCCGGCCGGAGCGGTAGGGCGCGTCCGCCTTCTTCGAGATCACGCCTTCGAGCCCCATCTCGCTCGCGTGCTCGAAAAACGCGCGGCCCTGCCCCTGGACGTGCTCGCTGATCTGCAGGGCCGAGCTCGGCCCGACTGCTGGATCGAGGCAGGCGCGCAGCGTCTCCTTGCGCCGGATGAGCGGCACCTCGGCGAGATCGTAGCCGTCGAGGTAGAGGAGATCGAACGCGAAGAAGGTGAGCTTGTGCGTCTCGCCCGTGGCCAGCGCGTCCTGCAGGGCGGCGAAGCTGGAGAGCCCCTCTTCGTCCTGCACCACGATCTCGCCGTCGATCATCGCCTGCCTGCACGCCAGCGCTCCGAAGGGTTCCGCGAGCAGGCCGTAGCGATCGGTCCAGTCGTGGCCCGAGCGGGTGATGAAGCGCACCTCACCCTGCTCGATGCGCGCGAGCGTACGATAGCCGTCGAACTTGATCTCGTGCAGCCAGTCCTCGCCGGGAGGTGGCGCCGCCACCGGCGAGGCGAGCTGCGGCCGCGGCACCTCGCCCAGCGGCGCCTTCGTTGCACCCGGCAGCGCGCCCGGGCGCAGGCGTCTGGGCTTAGCCTTGGGCGCCGGCTCCGACTCGGGTTCCGCTTCGGCCTCAACCGTCTCGACGGTCTGCCCCGAGAGCACGCTCTCTGGCCGCTCCTCGCAGACGTTGCCTTCGCTTTCCGGCCGGGCGAACGGATCGCGCTCCTTGATCAGGAGCCAGTTGTCGCCCCTGTCGCCCTCGCGACCCTTGAGGCGGACCAGCGTCCAGCCGCCCTGAAGCTTCTGCCCGACCAGACGGAACTTGAGCGTGCCCTTGCGATAGCCCTCCTCGGGATCGCCCATCGGCACCCAGGAGCCGATGTCCCAGACGATGACCTCCCCCGCGCCGTACTGGCCCTTGGGGATCCGGCCCTCGAAGCGGGCGTAGTCCAGCGGGTGATCCTCGACGTGCACGGCGAGCCGCCGGACCTTGGGGTCGAGCGAAGGGCCCTGCGGCACCGCCCAGCTCTTGAGCGCGTCACCGAGCTGCAGACGCAGGTCCCAGTGCATGCGCCTTGCAGCGTGCTGCTGGACACAGAACAGCCGGCCCTCCGCCTCGGCCTGGTCTGCGCGGGCGCGCGCATCGGGCTCCGGCGTCCTGGCGAAATCGCGCTTTGCCCGGTAGCGCTCGAGCGAGACGACCCTTTCGCCTGGTTCCTGAGTTCGCGATCTCGCCATGATGCAAGAGCTTAGCCCACCTCCGGGAAGGAGCGTAGGCCCCGTCGTGCGGCGGCGTGACGCGGCGAGCGCCTCGGCATTTGTCGGTTGACGCTGGTCCGGAATTCCCGCAATAAGTTATCCATCCGTCATATGCTCAACCAAACGGTCAATCGCTCTCATGTCGGAACCGCCTCTTGGCTCTCGACCCTTAATTTTGCAACTCGAGGAAGATCCCGGAACACCTGGTGTTTACGTTCTTGGCGTGCGCGGGCAGCCAGCCGGGGAACGCGGTCTCGCCCACGCCCCGCGGGACGGTCTCGCGTTGTTGTATCGGAGGGCTTTTCAGGTTATCAGTCCGCTAGTTCGGGTGCTCGCTTCAAGTCGTGCATCAAGACCGACCACCTAACAAGACACCGGGAACAGCCGACCTATGCGCATCATCGAGGAGTTTGGGG
>CAZXYL010000178.1:0-2015 GCA_964644915.1 uncultured Geminicoccaceae bacterium | reverse complement strand
CGATGCCAACAGCCCGCAGCAGCTGCGCGATCTCCTGGGGGCGGTGGCGGCCTATGCCGCGGGCGGCCAGCAGGCGCTGGCCGATCTGTCCAAACGCGCGGGCACCCAGGTGAAGTTACTGGCGAGCCAGATCAAGTAGGGGCCATGGGCGCCTATCTCCTGCTCGGTGTCGTCCTGTTGGTGGTGGCACTGCTTGGCGCGCGCAGCTTTGTGCAGGCGAACCCCGCCCAGCTGGCGCAGGCGGTACGCGTATTCCTGGCCGCGTTCAGCGCGCTCGCCAGCACCGGCCTCCTGTTCACCGGCCGCTTCGGCCTCGCCCTGATCACGATCGGCGCCACGGTGATGGCGATCCGCGCGCTCCGAAGGGGGCCGGGAGGCATGGGCGGCACGGTGCACGGCGGCGCCGAGCGTGGGCCGACCTCGGAGGTCGTGACCGACACTTTGCGCATGGAACTCGACCATTCGACCGGCATGCTCGAGGGCGAGGTCCTGCGCGGGCCCTTCCGCGGCCGCTCGCTCGAGTCCCTGGGCTTATCGGACCTTTTGGATCTGCTCGCCGAATGCCAGCGCGAGGATCCCCGCTCGGTCGCCCTGCTCGAGACCTATCTCGACCGGCGCCAGCCCGACTGGCGCGCCCATGCCGCGGGCGACGAGAGCGCGGGTGACGAGGGCCTGGGCGACGACGGCGGCGCACAACGTCAGCGGCGGGCCTCGGGCAACATGGACGAAGCGACCGCCTGGTCGATCCTTGGTCTGGCGCCGGGCGCCAGCGTCGACGAGATCAAGACGGCGCACCGGCGCCTGATGACCAAGCTGCATCCCGATCACGGCGGCTCGAGCTATCTCGCGGCCCAGCTCAACGAGGCCAAGGACCTTCTGCTGCGCGGGCGGCGCTGAGCCGCTCGCGCCCGCTCAGGCGGCGGGTGCCAGCGAGGTCGTGATCGTCTCCCGCAGCGCGGCATAGTTCAACGGCTTGGACAGAACGGTGAGGGGCGCGAAGGCCGCCGTGCGGGTCAGCCGGTCGGGATAGGCGGTGATGAAGATCACGGGCGACCCGTGCTGCCGCCGGATGTCGTGCGCCGCCTCAATGCCGGCGAACTTGCCGTCGCGCAGCTGGACGTCCGCGAGCACCAGGGCCGGCTCGCATTGGTTCGCCCAGCGCAGGGCGTCGTCGTAGGTGGCGGCCGGGCCGCAGACCTCCTGGCCGGTCTGCTGGACGATCGAGGCGATCTCGGAGGCGATCAGGAAATCGTCCTCGATGATCAGGATCCGCGCCAGGGTCGTCTTCGCGAGGTGCGCACGGGTTCTGATCAGGATCTCGCGCACCGTCCGCGGTGCCAGCTCCAGGATCAGACCGATCTCCTCCTCGGAGAAGTCGAGGCTGCCGCGTAACGCCAGGATCGCCCGCTCCTGCTGAGGCAACGCGAGGAGATGATTGAACACCCGCTCCTGCAGCCCCCATGGCTGCGAGGGATCCGGCCTCTGCCGTACCGGCAGGTCGGCATTCGCCATGTGGAACAGCTTGAAGACGTCGACCCCGGGGTTTTTCCCACCTATCCGCTCCGGCGCATCGAGCGCCATGCGCAGACAAGCCTCGACCAGATCGTCCCCGGCATCCTTCGCACCCGTCATCAAGAACGCGTACCGCCGCAGCTCGGGCAGATGGCGCTCCATGTCACTGCGATGCACCCGGTTCATTGATGCCATCCCATGCGTTGCGTTTGAAGGTTGAGGTAGGACCTGCAAGGTCGAGGGCAATCCGCCCTTGGGCGCGCACGCGCCGGATGCGGCCGATGTTCTCCCTGCGTTCCGGAAGTTCACCGGTCTGTGAACGCAGAACGCGGGGCGTTGACGGAAGATGCCGGGCCCGCGGTGGTTGGCGGGGCGCCGGAAATCGTTAAGTTGATCCTGGAGCAGGTGGCGACGGCGGGGCGCCGGGCGCGCGCGGCTTAGGCGCGCCGCGGCCGTCGGGGCGGATGGAGGCAGGCATGACTTACGAGCACGTCTTCCGGCAG
>CAZXYL010000177.1:0-3842 GCA_964644915.1 uncultured Geminicoccaceae bacterium | reverse complement strand
GCGATCGAGCGCGTGAACTGGGCCGCGGCCGCAGCGCTGGCCGCGCAGGGGTTCGATCTGTCGGACGCGCAGGACCCGGTGGAGCGGGCGCGCGCGATCAAGTCGGCAGACGAGATCGCCTGCATCCGACGCTCGCTGCGCGCGGTCGAGCGCGGCGTCAGCCACCTGGTGGAGGGCCTGCGGCCCAGGATCAGCGAGAACGAGCTGTGGGCGCGGCTGCACCAGAGCATCGTCGCGCAGGACTGCGACTACATCGAGACGCGCCTGCTCGCATCGGGCCCACGGACCAATCCATGGTTCCAGGAGACCGGGCCCAGGCCGATCGAGCACGGCGAGCTGGTGGCGCTCGATACCGACGTGGTCGGCTGGCAGGGCTATTACGCCGACTTCTCGCGCACCTTCTTCTGCGGCCGGGGCCGCCCGAGCCCGGAGCAGCGGAAGCTCTACCGGCTCGCGTACGAGCAGATCCAGATCAACCTGGAGCTGATTGGCCCCGGCATGACTTTTCGCGAGCTCAGCGAGCAGGCCTGGCCGATCCCGGACGCCTACGTGGCGAACCGCTATTTCGTGCTGGCGCACGGGGTCGGCCTCACGGGCGAATACCCCTACATCTGCCACCGCCAGGACTTCGATGCGGCGGGCTACGACGGCGTGATCGAGCCGAACATGACGCTCTGCGTCGAGAGCTACATGGGCGAGGCGGGCGGAGCGGAAGGCGTGAAGCTCGAGGAGCAGGTGCTGGTCACCGAGCGGGGCATCGAGATCCTGTCCCGGTTCCCCTTCGACCGACGGTTGCTGGGCCGGGAGATCTGATTCGTCGCGCCGAGTCGATCCAGTACAGCAGTGTGGCGATACGCCCCGTTCAAAACGGCTAATGAAGGGCCATCGTGTTGCCCTCGGGCGATTGATCCATATTCCTGCGCGTTGGCATGCCGTCGCTTGCTGTTTTCTGACCGTCTGGCGAACAGTTGCGGGAGTCGCAGAACGGCACTTCCCGTGCGGGGCGGCGTTGATTCGATCTGCAATGGTCAAGGAGTACCAGCCCATGGGGCGCTCGAGCGCATCGACCAGTGCCGTCATCGACCTGGGGGGTGCTGCGCCTCTCTCCGCGCGAGCAGGCTACGAGCGCCTGCTCGACATGCCGGAAGACCTGCTGGACGTGCTGCCGGCCGCGGTCTACGTCTGCGACGCCGCGGGCCTGATCCTTCGGTACAATCGCAAGGCGGTCGAGCTGTGGGGCCGTACCCCGCGGCTGGGTGAGGCCGACGACCGGTTCTGCGGCGCTTGGCGTCTCTACCAGATGGACGGGGGGCTGCTCCCGCACGCGCAGACGCCCATGGCCGAGGTTCTGCGTACCGGCCGGCCCGCGCGCGATCGGGAGGTGGTGATCGAGCGGCCCGATGGCAGCCGCGTCATCGCCCTGGTCAACATCGAGCCGCTGCGCAACGCCGCCGGCGCCGTCACAGGCGCGATCAACTGCTTCCAGGAGATCACCGCGCGCAAGCGGGTGGAGAACGCGCGGGCCGAGCGCGAGCGGCGCTCGCGCGCGTTGCTCGACGCCCTGCCGGCGGCCGTCTACACGACCGACGCCGCCGGGCGTATCACGTTCTACAATCAGGCTGCCGTCGACCTTTGGGGGTATCGCCCCGAACTGGGCAGCGACAAATGGTGCGGCTCCTGGCGGCTCTACTGGCCGGACGGCACGCCGATGCCGCACGACCGCTGCCCCATGGCGGTGGCGCTGCAGGAGAACCGACCGATTCGGGGTGAGGAGGCGGTGCTCGAGCGGCCCGATGGCACGCGGGTGACCTTCCTCCCCTACCCCACCCCGCTGCGCGATGCCTCGGGCGCGCTCATCGGCGCCGTCAACATGCTGGTCGACATCACCGAGCGAAAGACCAGCGAGGCGGCGTTGCGCGAGCGGGAGGCGCGCCTCAAGCTGCTGGCCCGCGAGGTCGACCACCGCGCCAACAACATGCTCGCCACGGTGCAGGCGGTCACGCGCATGACGCGGGCCGACACCGTCCCGGCATTCGTGGAAGCCCTGATGGGGCGTTTCGCTGCGCTCTCACGGGCGCACACACTGCTGGCCGAGACCCGGTGGCGGAGCGCCGACCTCAAGCGTCTGATCGAGGAGGCGCTCGCGGCGTTCGGCACCGGGGACGCCGGTCGCGTCAGGATTTCGGGATCGGAGCTGGCGTTGTGCCCCGCAGCCGCCCAGGAGCTCGCGATGTCCTTCCACGAGCTCGCCACGAACGCGGCGAAATACGGCGCCTTGTCCGTGCCGGGCGGCCGTATCGCCGTGGAGTGGGGCTCGACCTCGGACGGACGGCTCGTCCTGCATTGGACGGAGACCGGCGGGCCGCCGGTGCGCGCGCCCTCGCGCCGGGGCTTCGGGACCGGCCTGATCGAGTCGACGGTCAGGCGGCAGCTCGGCGGGGAGGTGCGCTTCGACTGGCGCGCCGAGGGGCTCGCGTGCGAGATCGACCTGCCGGGCGAAAAGCTCGCGGGCGCCTGACCGGGACGGACGCGGCACGCCCCAGGCGAACGGGCGATTCCTTGCCAGTCCTTTAACGGCTTCCCAACCCTCGACCGATACAATCCCGTCCGATGGCCGCTGCGCTCACTTTGGCGGTGCGGCGTCTGATCGAGTTCCTGGGCGGGAGCAAGCCATGAACCACGCACGCGCGCGTTCGAGTCGTCGGATCCGCGTCAAGTCCGTCCTGATCGTCGGCGGCCTGGCGCTTGCCTTCACGGCGGTGCCCGTGTCGATCACGCCGGATCTCGCCGCGATCGACTGGCAGGCGGCGTACGGCCAGGGCAAAGGCGGGCCGGGCGGTGGCGGTGGGCCGGGCGGTGGCGGTGGGCCGGGTGCCGGCCACGGCGCTGGGCACGCCAAGGGGCACGGCGGTGGCCCCGACAAGGGGGCCAAAGGCCTCGGCTATGCGTACGGGAGGGGCGGCGGCCAGGGTCACGGCCAGCCCGCCGAGTACGGCAGCCTCGACGAGTTCAAGGATGCCATGCGCAGCGGCAAGGCATTCGGGCTCGAGCGGCGCGACGAGCGGGTCGAGCAGGCCAAGGAGCGCTACGAGAGCGCGCTGAACAAGGGCCGCAAGGGGCAGGAAGGGAGCGAGTTCGGCCTCGGGATCGCGCACAAGTTGACGCCGGAGGACACCAAGGCCCTGATGGACCGCGGCTGGAAGGGTCCCAAGGCCCGTGCCGACGGCTTCAGGAATCACGGCGAGCGCGTGCGCACCATGGTCGAGCTCGCCAAGCGGCTGGGCTACGGCGCGCATGTGGGCGCGCTTCAGGCCAACTTCGGCACGCCGCAGGAGAACGGCATCCGCGAGCTCGAATCCCAGCTCGCCGAGGCACGCACCGCCCTCGACGCGAGCCCCGATGATGCCGAGCTGCAGGCGCGGGTGGCGGCGCTCGAGGCCGAGCTCGACGCGGCGATCGCCTCGGCCAAGCCGGGCAAGGGCCCGGACGATACCTGGGCGACCGCGGATCTCGACGTCAACGGCGACGGCGTGGTCGACAAGCGCGATCTCGAGGCGCTCGACGCCCAGGCGACGACCGCGTCCACCACAGACCCGGCCGCCTGAGATACGCCCATGAGGATTCGGAGCCTTCTCGCGCTGGCGCTGGGCGTTTCGCTCAGCGCCTGCGCCGCGCTCGCCGGTGGCGATCCCGCGCTCTATGGCGACCTCGCCGAGACCGACGTCAACATGGCCTCGCGGCTGGTGCAGACGACGCTCGAGAGCACACCCGACGGCGCCACGCGCAGCTGGGTCAACCAGCAGACCGGCAACCGTGGCATGATCACGCCGACCCGCACCTAC
>CAZXYL010000176.1:0-12642 GCA_964644915.1 uncultured Geminicoccaceae bacterium | reverse complement strand
GCGCGCTCGAAGTCGGCAACGCTAGGGCGCATCCGAAACGGACTCCCAAATGGCACGCCTCATCGTACCATTTGGTATACGGCCCGGTCCAGACCACTCTGCGGGCACGGCGGCAGGCCAGGTCTCAGCCGGAGGAGGAGCGCTGCTTCATCGCCGCCTCGGCGCGCCGGGCCATCTCGTCCGGCGGCACCTCCTCCTTGCGCGTCGCGACCCACCACTGATTCCCCGTCGGGTCCTGCACGCCGGCGGTGCGGTCGCCGTAGAACTGGTCCGCCGGCTCCCGCAGCGACACCGCGCCGGCCTCGAGCGCCCGCCGCCAGGCGGCGTCGGCATCGTCCACGTAGACGTAGAGATGGCCCGGCATCGGCGTCATCTGCCCCATCGGCTCGCCCATCATCACGCGCGAATCGCCGATCTGGACCTCGGCGTGCATGACCGTGCCGTCCTCGCGCGCCATCCGCTCGAGCTCCCGGGCATCGAAGACCCGCTGCAGGAACTCGATCAGGCGCGGTACTCCCGGCACGACCAGGTAGGGCGTGACGGTGTGGTAGCTTTCCGGGATCGGCCTGGCGGTCATCTCGGCTCCTTTCGCTGGCTGGGATGGTCATGATGCCAACTGGGTTCGGGCGCGGCAGGGTCAAGCGAGGACGCGCAGGCTTGCCTCGCCCACGCCCGCGATGCGGTAGGCGACCTCGTCGCCGGCCTGCGGGAAGCGCGTCTTGAGCGCACTCCCGGTGATCACCACGTCACCCGCCCGCATGCCGCGCCCACGGGAGGCGTGCAGGTTGGCGAGCCACGCCAGCCCTTCGAGCGGGTGGCCCATGGCGGCGCCGGTCACCCCGCGGTCGACCACCTCGCCGTTCCAGACGAGCTCGACCGGCGCGCGCGTAAGATCGATGCCCCGCCAGTCGGTCACCTCCGGCCCCAGCACCACGCCGCCGCACCAGCATTTGTCGGTCAGGATCGAATAGGCGTCGAGATCGCCGTAATCCGCGCCGCGGTCCTCGATCAGCTCGAAGGCGGGCATGCAGGCGGCAACCACGCCCGCGACGCTCTCGCGCGCATACGGCGCCCCGGAGGCCGGCAAATCCTGGCCCAGGCGCACGCCCAGCTCGAACTCGAGGCCGAGATGCATGAAGTCCGCCATGCGGATGGTCGCGGGCGAGCGCCGGATGGTCCTGGCGAAAATGGCGCCCCCGGCCGGCTGCTCGACGCCGCAGAGCTCCTGGACCGCCTTGGAGGTCAGCGCGATCTTCCAGCCGCCGAGCGGACCTCCGCCGGCTTCGATGAAAAGGCGGTGCACCTCGTCCTGGACCGCGTATGCCTCCTCGAACGAGGCGGGCGCCAGCTCGCCCCGGAGCCGCTCGAAGCGCCGTCTTTGGGTGTGCCCATCGACGATGTGGCGCGCGATCCGCCCCACCCTGGCCTGATCGATCATCCCCCTGCCCTCCCGTTCTGGGTGCCCGAGAGCATCTGCATGGCACGATCGGCCGGCGCGGAGAAGTTGCGTCGGCGACGAAATCGCGGCCGGGTCGTGGTGCAGGGCCGGGCGCGCGACCATATGTTCGGCATCGTGTCCGAAGCAGCCCAAATGGTGACCGATGACCGGCCCCGACCGTAACATCGACCTCCTCAGCGACCTGCTCGCGCGCGCCAGAAGGGCGGGCGCGGATGCCGCGGACGCCATGCTGGTCGAGAGCGCGGGCCAGAGCGCTACGTGGCGGCTGGGCAAGCTCGAGCAGGTGGAGCGCGCGGAGGGGACGGATCTGGGCCTGCGCGTGTTCGTGGGCCGCAGGCAGGCGATCGTCGCGACCGGGGAGCTGAGCCGGGACAGCCTCGATCGCCTGGTCCAGCGGGCGGTCGGGATCGCGCGCGCGGTGCCGGAAGACGAGTACGCCGGGCTCGCCGATCCCGATCAGATCGCGCGCGAGCTGCCGGCACTGGACCTCGACGACGGGGTCGAGACCCCGGCCGAGCGGCTGGCCCTGATGGCGGCCGCGGCCGAGGACGCCGCGCGGGCGCACCCCAAGATCACGAATTCCGAGGGCGGCTCGGCCGGCTGGTCGCGCGCGCGCTTGACGCTGGTCGCGACCAACGGCTTTGTGGGCGACACCAGCCGCTCGACGCACAGCATCAGCGCCTCGGTGGTCGCGGCATCGAACGGCGCCATGGAGCGGGATTACGAGTACAGGACGATGATCCGCGCCACGGATCTGCCGGACCCCGCGGAGATCGGCCGGGCAGCGGCCGAGCGCGCGGCGCGGCGGCTCAATCCGCGCAAGGTCAGGAGCAAGCAGGTGCCGGTGGTGTTCGATCCCCGCGTCGCCGGCAGCATCCTGCGCCATCTGGCGAGCGCCATCGCCGGCCCCGCGGTCGCCCGGCGCACCACCTTCCTGCAGCACCGGCTGGGCGAGCGGATCTTCGCAAGCGGGATCACCATTGTCGACGATCCGCTGCGGCCGCTCGGGCTCCGCTCCAGGTCGTTCGATGCCGAGGGCCTGGCCGTGCAGCGGCGCGCGATCGTCGAGGACGGCGTGCTCACCACCTGGCTCCTGGACTGCGCGTCTGCCCGGCAGCTCGGCCTCGCCAGCACCGGGCACGCCACGCGCGGGGTCTCGGCGATACCCTCACCGGCGCCCGCCAATCTCTGCCTCGAGCCCGGCCGAGCGAGCCCGCAGGATCTCATCGCCGAGATCAACGACGGCTTCTATGTCGTTGAGATGCTTGGCATGGGCATCAACCAGATCACGGGCGACTACAGTCGGGGCGCGGCCGGGTTCTGGATCGAGAATGGCGAGCTTGGCCCGCCCGTGAGCGAGGTCACGATCGCCGGCAACCTGCTCGACATGTTCCAGAACATCCGGCCGGCGAACGATCTCGAGTTCCGCTACGGCATCGACGCCCCGACGCTGCGTATCGACGGCCTGACCGTCGCCGGCCAGTGACCGATCTGTCCCAGGGCGATGCGGATCTGCGCCTCCTGCGCCGCGCGATCGCGGCGGCGGGCGAGCTTGCGGTCGAGCATTTCCGCAGCGGCCGCCGGCACTGGTACAAGGGGCCGGGCCAGGTCCTCACCCAGGCCGACCTCGATGTCGACCAGCTCTTGAAGGAGCATCTGCTCGGCGCCCGGCCCGGAGACGCGTGGCTCTCCGAGGAGACGCCGGACGACGGCTCGCGCCACGAGCGCGCCCGGGTCTGGATGGTCGACCCGATCGACGGCACGCGGGCGTTTGCCGAAGGCGTGCCCGAGTTCTCGATCAGCATCGCCCTGCTGGTGGACGGCGCGCCGGCATTGGGTGCCATCCTCAACCCCGCCACCGGTGAGCACTTCGAGGCAGTCCGGGGCGGCGGCGCCTGGCTGAACGGCGAGCGGATCACAGTCTCGGACCACCGCGAGATCGCGGGCGCGCACATCCTGTCGTCTCGGGGCGAGATGAAACAGCGCGGCTGGCGGGAGCTCCTGCCCGACGCGCGCTTCAGGACCGTGGGCTCGCTCGCCTACAAGCTGGCTCTGGTGGCGTCCGGGCGCTTCGACGGGCTGATCTCGCTGCGCCGCACGCATGACTGGGACGTCGCTGCCGCGGACCTGCTGATCCGCGAGGCGGGCGGCCGGCTCACCGCGCCGACCGGCGAGGATCTCGCTCTCAACCGGCCGGAGCCACGGCACTACGGGCTGGTCGCGGGCCCGCCCGCGCTGCACGCGAAGCTGGTGGAGCAGATCGCGCCGCTGGCCGAGAGGCGGGCTGAAGCCTCTCAGACCTGAACGACCTTGCCTGGGTTCATCAGGTCGTGCGGGTCGAGCGCGCGCTTGATGGCGCGCATGACGTCCACGGCCACGGCCCCGTGCTCGACCTCGAGATAGCCCATCTTGCCCAGGCCCACGCCGTGCTCGCCGGTGCAGGTGCCGCCGAGTGTCAGCGCCTTCTCCACCATGCGCGCGTTCACGGCCTTGGCGCGCGCGACCTCCCCGGCATCGTCCAGATCGACCAGGAAAATGAGGTGGAAGTTGCCGTCGCCCACGTGGCCGACCATGGGCGCCAGGAGGCCCGCCTCGGCGATGTCCCGCTTCACCGCGACAATGCACTCGGCCAGATGCGAGATCGGCACGCAGACGTCGGTGACGATCCCCTTCGCTCCGGGGCGGAGCGCCAGGGCGGCGTAGAAGGCGTCGTGGCGCGCCTGCCAGAGGCGGCTGCGGTCCTCCGGCCGGGTCGCCCACTGGAAGTCGGCGCCACCGTGCTCGCGGGCGAGCTCGGCCACCGTCTCCGCCTGCTCGCGCACGCCGGCTTCCGTGCCGTGAAACTCGAAGAAGAGCGTGGGCGCGACCTGGTAGCCCTCGAGCCTGGAGAAGCGGATGACGCCTTCCATCTGCACCTCGTCCAGGAACTCGACCCGCGCCACCGGCACGCCCGCCTGGATGGTCGAGATCACCGTGCGCACCGCCTGGTCGACGCTCGGGAAGGCGCACACCGCCGCCGAGATCGCCTCGGGAATGCCGTGCAGGCGCAGCCGCACCTCGGTGATCACGCCGAGCGTGCCCTCGGAGCCGATCAGCAGGCGTGTGAGGTCGTAGCCTGCCGACGACTTGCGCGCCCGGCCCCCCGCCTTCACGATTCGCCCGTCGGGCAGGACCGCGGTCAGGCCGAGCACGTTCTCGCGCATGGTGCCGTAGCGCACGGCGTTGGTGCCGGACGCGCGGGTCGCGGCCATGCCGCCCAGGCTCGCATCCGCGCCGGGATCGATCGGGAAGAACAGCCCGGTGTCGCGCAGGTGCGTGTTCAGCTGCTTGCGGGTGACGCCGGCCTGCACCAGACAGTCGAGGTCGTCCGCGTTGACCTCGAGGATCTGGTTCATCTGCATGAGATCGAGCGTCACGCCGCCCCGGAGCGCCGCGATGTGCCCTTCGAGCGAGGTGCCGGTGCCATAGGGGATGACCGGGACGCGGTCCGCCACGCAGGCCTTGACGATCTCGCTCACCTCCTCGGTCGAGCGCGGGAAGGCCACCGCGTCGGGCGGGGCGCCCGGATGATAGGTCTCGTCCTTGCCGTGATGCTCGCGCACCGCCGCGGCGGTGGTGAAGCGCTCGCCCAGGAGGGCGCGGATGCGCTCGAAGGCCGGTCGCGTTTCGACAGCTGCGGTTCCAGTCATGGCTTCGCCGACAATCCTGTGCGCCCGGCCGAGTTATAGCGCCGTCATCGGGCGGACGCGAGCCGGGCGCGCAGACCTGACCACCGCCGGCATGGATAACGAATCGTTAACGTTTCCAGAGGTAAAGTTGCACGGCGTGATCCACAACCGGCGGTGCTATCGTGCAGTTCCTCAGCCGTATGAGATCGGGCATCCTGGCTTTGACGCCGCTGCGCCCGGGCAAGCACGCGTCCTCCGGCCAGAAGGGCGATACGGCGGAAAAGGAGGCGAGTGTGCCGGCCGGGCAGCCGCGCAGCGTCCGCGGCCGGGCGCTCGGAGACGAGGACCATCTGGATCTCGGTCAGGCCTCGCTCGCGATCCAGGACGGCCTTTTGATGGTCCTCGGACCCGATGGCGATCCGGTGCCGCCCGCGGCGTTCTGCGCCGCCGCCACCGCACAGCCGGATGCCGCTCTCGCCCTGCCCGACGGCCCGCGCGTGGCCGCGCGCCGCGTGGCGGTGGCGCTGGAGGCGCAGGCGCGCGGGCGCCTGGCCGAGTCGCAGGGCGGCACCGACGCCTGGATCCGGGCGATGCTCGGCGTCGAGGCCCCGCCCGAAGCGGCAGCCCCGGACGAGCTGATCGCCGAGGCGGCCGCAAGCGGTGCCGAATTGACGCTGTTCGGCAAGGAGCTGCTGATCAGCACGCCCTCGGGCCCCTCGTTCATTCTCGGGCCCGCACGCGCGGAGGGTGCGGCGATCGAGCTGCTGGCGATCCTTTGGCAGGACGGTACCCGGATCGGCGCCCAGGGTTTGAGCGCCCGCCTCCGCAGGGGGGTGGCCGGCCCAAACCCGGACGCGTTGCCCGGCGGCGGGTTCGGCCGTCGCCCGGAGCTCGTTTCCGAAATGCCGCTGCCCGGATGCATCCTGCTTCTGGACGACGAGGTGCTGACGCTCTCGACGCCTTGGGGCGAGCGGTTCCGTTTCATCCCTGCCGGGCGCGACGCGTCCGACCCGCCGCCGGTCCGGATCTGCCGGCCGGACGGCGAGCCGGTCACGAGCAGGCAGCTCGCCGAGGCGCTCGGCCTGATCGACCGGACCGATAGGCCCCCGCCCGAGGAGACGTTTAGTGAAGCCGTCCCCGACGATCCGACCGTCGGTGAGTCTTCGACAGTTGCAAGCGACCGCGCGAGCGCCCGGGACGAATCGGTGGAGCCGTTGGCGCCGGACACCGATGGAACGCTCAGTCTCGGCTGGCTCGCCGAGGCGGCGGCCGATCTCGACGGTCCGCTCGTGGAGGCCATGCTCGCCGGCCTGCCGGAGGGGGCCACGCTTTCCGCCGGCATCGACAACGGTGACGGCAGCTGGAGCCTCGCCGCGCAGGATCTGCAGGACCTCATCCTCTTCGCACCGCCCGAGCCGGCGGGCGCATTCGAATTGGACGCGACCCTCACCACGCCCGTCGGGGACTCGAAAATCAGGGTACCGATCGTCTGCGCCGCTGCGGTCCCGCCGGAGGTTACCGCGCCCGCGGAGCCCCTGGACCAGATCGCCGCACATCTTCCGGACCAAATCCCCGACTCCACGATCCATGTCGATCCGCCGTCGCAGGAGGCATTGCAAGGTGATGGCCACGATGACGAGATCCTGCCCACGAGCCCGCTTGAACCTGCTGCCGGATGCGAGAGGGAGCCGGCGCCCACCAATGCGAACGAGGCGCTTCTGCAGCAGGTTACGGGCGAAGCATCATCCGCGCACGCCCCCCACCCGGTCGTCCGCCAGGTTGAGGTTCGAGCCGGCGCCGGATCGTCCGCGAGCGCACCCGAACCCTCGGTGGAGCTGCCGGAGCGGAGCCATCCTTGCGCGCCGGCTCGCATCGAGGACGCGGAGCGTGCGGCCGCAGTCGCCGCGCCAGCACCGTCGCCGGGCCGGGACGATGTGGCGCAGCCGCATGCCGGCCCGCGCCCGTCTGAGCCGGAGGGTCCCGCAACCGGCCCGCCTCGGCTCCCTCTCGATTTCGGGCTGCCGTTCTCGGGTCTGGTCGGCGGCTGCGCGCCTGCGGCAGTCCTGATCGAGGGGGTGCCGCGCGGCGCCAGCCTGTCGGCGGGCGTCGACAACGGCGATGGGACGTGGACGCTCACGCCCGCGCAGCTGACCGGCCTCGGCATCACGTTTGCGGCAGGCACGCCGGAGAGGGTCACGCTTTGCGCGACCGCCATCGGCATCGACCGGGACGGCGGCATGTCCTCGGTCTCGTCCGAGCTGTGGATCCCAGCGCACGGCAGCTCGGCCCCGCGGGAGGGGGCCGGTGTCAAGGATGGTGATGAGATCGCCCTGCACCTTGGCGAGGTCGTCCGCGATCTCGCCGGCGAAGAGCCGGCCCGGGCGATCGTGATCGGGGGACTGCCGCAGGGCGCCGGACTCTACAGCGGCACGTACGATCCCCAGATCGCGTCCTGGATCGTGCGGCCGGACCAGCTGGAGGACCTGCGCCTGACGGGGCCGATATCCGGCCCTGTGCGCATCTCGCTGCGGATCACCGCCGTGGTCGTGGATCGGGTCAGCGGCAAGTCCGATGCCATGAGTCGGACCGTCGAGGTCGACCTGGCGTCCGAGCGCGCACTCCGGCGCAGAACAGCCAGCCGGGTCGGCGGCATCGGGTTCTGGCGGCCGCTGGCCGAGCGGCGCGCAGCACTCCGAAGCGACGGCGGCGCCTGATCCGCGCGACCAGCGCACGCGGCGCAGACGCGCAGCCCCTGGACCGGAGTAGGCTTCCCGGCCATAGTGCCGCCGGCGAGACCGCGGCAGGGGAACCGGTGTTCGACGATCTCAAGAAGAACAGCTTCGCGACGATGGTCAAAACCTGGCTCAGGGGCGAGCTGGTCGGCATCGACGAGTACGGCAATCGGTACTACCGTGAGCGCGGCATCCACGACTGGCGCAGGCAAAAGCGCTGGGTCGTGTTCGCGCGCGAAGCGGAACCGACACGGGTGCCGCCCGGCTGGGTCGGCTGGCTGCACAAGCGCCTCAAGGAGGCGCCGAGCGAACGGCCCCTGCCTGCGCCGCGCTGGGAAAAGGAGCCGCTGCCCAACCTGACAGGTACCGAGCGCGCGTATCTGCCGCCCGGCGCCGTCGAGCGAGGCGGCCAGCGCGCCCCCGCGACCGGCGACTACGAAGCCTGGCGACCGGAATAGCCGGCCACGCCCGGCCTGTCGCTCACACCGGAGCTCCCGGAACGGCCGCCGCGGCCGCGACGTCGATCAGGCCGGCCAGGACCTCGGGCGGCTGGGCCCCGCTCACCGCGTGCTCGCCCTGCGCGAGGAACACCGGCACACCGCGGACGCCGAGTCGCCCGGCCTCGACATGCCGGTCCACGACCTCTCGGGCATGGGCGTGGCCGGCGAGCAGGTCCAGGACCTCGACCCGATCGAGCCCGCACGCCGCCGCCAGATCGAGCAGCTGCTCCGGGTCGCCGATGTCGCGCCCCTCCTCGAACAGTGCCCGGAACAATGCCCGGATCAGCCCGTCCGCTGCCCCTGCCTCCTGCGCATGCAGCACCAGCCGGTGCGCTTGCAGGGTATTCGGTGTGCGCTTGATCTTCTCGAACGCGAAGCGGATCCCGTCCGTGTCGCCGGCCTCGCCGATCCGCTCGTACACGCGCCGGGCGGCGAGATCGCCGCCGAACTTCGTGCGCATGTAGTCGGCGCGATCCATCCCCTCCGGCGGCAGCTGCGGGTTGAGCAGAAACGGCCACCAGCGCAGTCGCACCTGATGCGCCGGGCGCATCGCCCGGGCTCGATCGAGGCGGCGCAGGCCGATGTAGCACCAGGGACAGGAAATGTCGGCGATCATTGCCAGCTCGACCGGCGAGGGCGTGGGGTCGGGATCACTCATCGAACCGCTCTCGAGAACGCTTGCCATGAGCCACAAGTTGGTGCGCCGAGCGGCGCTCCGCCAGAGGGCTCACCGGACGCCCACCTCCGGCAGACCCCAGATCCGGGGCGTCGCCAGCTCCAGGCTGTTGCCGGCCGGGTCGCGGAAATAGAACGACCGGCCGCCGCGCGGCCACTCGACCTCCTGCTCGATCTCGACCCCCGCTGCGCCCAGGCGCTCTCGCCACCCGGCGAGCGCCGCCTCGGCCACGGCGAAGCAGACGTGGCCCGGCCCCCTCGCCCCGTGCGGCGGCACCTGCCGGCCGCGCGCGGCCGCCTCGGGCTCGAACAGCAGCAGCATGCCGTCGCCGCACTTGAAGAACACGAACAGGCCGTCTTTTTTGCTGTCCAGCTCGAGGTCGAGGAGCTCGCCGTAGAAGCGCTCGGCCGCGGCGAGATCATCGACGTAGAGGATCGTTTCCAGGACGCGGTCGATCGGCTGCATGCCTTCCTCCCCGACGAGTTCGGCAGCAGGATAACGCGGGCGACATCACTTGCGACCCGAAGGAGCGCATTTTCTCGACAGCCGGGTGATCCGCCTGCACGACGGCCGCAGGCTCGGCTACGCGGACTACGGCGAGGGCGATGGCGCGCCGGTGTTCGCCTTCCACGGCACGCCGGGCTCCCGTCTGATGCTGCGCGTCGCCGACGAGCCGGCGAAAAGGCTCGGCATCCGCCTGATCGCCCCCGACCGGCCGGGCTTCGGGCTCTCCAATCTCCAGCCCTGGCGCACGCTCGTCGACTGGCCGGACGATCTGGTCCAGCTCGCCGATGCGCTGGGCATCCGGCGCTTCAGCGTGGCGGGGATCTCGGGCGGCGGACCCTATGCCGCCGCCTGCGCCTGGAAGATCGCCGGGCGCCTGGACCAGGTCGCGATCATCAGCGGTGTCGGCCCGGTCGCGGGCGCCGAGCTCACCCCGGGGCTGGCCTGGCGCCATCGGGCGCTGTTCGGGGTGAGCGAGCGTGCGCCGCGCCTGACCCGGCGCGCGCTGAGGCTCGGAGAGCTCGCCTGGAAGCGCGCGGCCGGGCTGGCATTCGGTACGGTGCTCGCGTTCGCGGCGCCGGTCGACCGTCCGATTCTGCGCCGCGAGAGCGTGCGTCGGGCGCTCACGGACGGTATCAAGGAAGCCTTTCGCGAGGGCAGTACCGGCCTCGCGCACGAGCTCGCCCTGTTCGCCCGCCCGTGGGCGTTCTCCCTGCGCCAGATCGAGATCCCGGTGCGGCTGTGGCACGGCGAAGCCGACCGCCTGGTGCCGGTCGCCATGGGCCGGCATCTCGCCGCCGCTATCCCGAGGTGCCGCGCCGAGTTCCTGCCCGACGCCGGACATGCCTGGATCTTTGCCCATGCCGAGGAACTGCTGCGCGCGCTCGGCGCCCCGGATCGCGCCTGAGCGTGTCCCGGCGCTCTCATTCGATACGCGAGCGCGATTGACCGGGGGCACCACTTGCGCGCAAGCTCATGTTGCGATGCAGCGGATTGGAAAGGGGCGATGCCTGCGACCAACCCGGCCCTGCGCTCCTCGACGTCCGGCATCATCCTCCTGGCCGGGGCGATCGCGGCGACAGGAGATGCCCCGGCGAACGAGCTCCTGCCCGCCTTCAATGTCGACCTGGCGCAGACCTCGGTCTCGGGCCTGTCGTCGGGGGCCTATATGGCAGGGCAGTTTCACGTCGCCTTCTCGGATCGCCTGATCGGGGCCGCCATCGTCGCGGGCGGCCCCTACAATTGCGCCGAGGGTCAGCTCGGGCGAGCGCTCGATGTCTGCATGGCGGGTGATCCCCGGGCGCCCGATGCGGAGCGCCTCGTCCGGCTGGCGAGCGAGCTCGCGGACCAGGGCAGAATCGACCCGCTGAGCGGGCTCGCCGACGATCGTGTCTACGTCTTCTCCGGCACGGCGGACGACACGGTGGTGCCGCCGGTGGTGGAAGGCGCGGTCGCGTTCTACCGGCAGGCCGGCGTGCCGGAGGGCAACATCAGCTACGTCGACGAGCTGCCGGCCGGGCACGCCTTCATCACGGAGGACGAGGGCGCCGCCTGCGGCATGACGCAGAGTCCCTTCATCAATGATTGCGATTACGATCAGGCGGGCGACCTCCTGCAGCATATCCACGGGCCTCTGAACCCGCCCGGCGCGGAGCCGGAAGGGGAGCTGGTCGAGTTCGATCAGAGCGAGTTCCAGCCCCACCCGACGGCGCACGGCCTCGCCTCCAGCGGCTTCGCCTACGTCCCGGGCAATTGCGCGCAGGGCGCGCCATGCCGGGTGCACGTCGCCTTCCACGGCTGCAAGCAGCCAGTGAGCTGGGTGGGCGACGCCTTCATCGGCCGGGCCGGCTACAATCGCTGGGCGGACGCCAACGACCTGATCGTGCTCTATCCCCAGGCGCAGGAGACGCTCGCGAACCCGAACGCCTGCTGGGACTGGTGGGGCTACGACGATCCGGCCTATGCGACCCGGGACGGGCGCCAGATGGCGGCGGTCTGGTCGATGGTCGAGCGGCTGGCGGGAATGAGCGAGCCGGGCGGCGGCTTCTGCGCTTCGCACAACGGCACCAACCTGACCCACTGGCAGGCCGGGCGGGCGCGCTGGTGCGCCTGGTGGTTCTTCTGCGCGGAAGGCTCGGGCGAGCAGCTCGGCTTCATGCTCGCCTCGCCCACCCTTTACGAGCGGCCGCAGGGCTATTTCAGCCGCCAGCCCTGTCCGGGGTAGGCCCGGCGCCGGACGAGCCCGCCAGCGCGCGCTGGCGCAGCAGATGGTCGGCGAGCACGACCGCCATCATCGCCTCGCCCACCGGCACGGCGCGGATGCCGACGCAGGGGTCGTGGCGGCCCTTGGTCGAGACCTCCACCTCGCTGCCGAAGCGGTCGACCGAGCGGCGCGGGATCAGGATCGAGCTGGTGGGCTTGACGGCGAAGCGCACCACCACGTCCTGGCCGGTCGAGATGCCGCCGAGCACGCCGCCCGCGTGGTTGGACAGAAAGATCGGCTTGCCGTCGTTGCCGGCGCGCATCTCGTCGGCGTTGTCCTCGCCAACGAGCTCGGCGGCGCGAAAGCCGGCACCGATCTCGACCCCCTTGACCGCGTTGATGCTCATCATCGCCTTGGCGAGATCGGCGTCCAGCTTGTCGTAGGCGGGCTCCCCCAGCCCCACGAGCACGCCCTCGGCCACCACCTCGATCACGGCGCCCACCGAGGAGCCGCGCTTGCGCACCTCGGCGAGCAGGCTCTCCCAGCGCCCGGCCGCGCGCGGGTCCGGGCCCCAGAAAGGGTTGCGCTCCACCTCGTTCCAGTCCCAGGCGTCCGGGTCGATGCGGTCGCGCCCAATCTGGATCAGGGCACCGCGGATCCCGACCCCCTGGCCCAGGATCTTGCGTGCGATGGCGCCGGCCGCCACGCGCATCGCGGTCTCGCGCGCGCTCGCCCGACCCCCGCCCCGGTAATCGCGGATGCCGTACTTCATATCGTAGGTGAAGTCGGCGTGGCCGGGCCGGTACTGGTCCTTGATCGCGCCGTAGTCCTTCGAGCGCTGGTCGACGTTGTCGATCACGAGCGCGACCGGGGCGCCGGTGGTCTGGCCCTCGAACACGC
>CAZXYL010000175.1:0-3359 GCA_964644915.1 uncultured Geminicoccaceae bacterium | reverse complement strand
GTGGTCGGCGGCGACAACTACGGCCAGGGGTCGAGCCGCGAGCACGCGGCGCTCGCCCCGCGCTATCTGGGGCTGCGGGCAGTGATCGCCAAAACCTTTGCCCGCATCCACTGGCAGAACCTCGTCAACTTCGGGGTCCTGCCGCTCACCTTCGCCGAGCCGCAAGCCTATGAGACCATCGATCAGGGCGACCGGATTCGGATCGCCCGACTCCACCAGGCGCTCAGGCAGGGGCGCGAGGTCCGCGCACGCATCATCGGCAAGCAGCGCGAAGTGCGGCTGCGCCACGACCTCTCCCCTCGCCAGCTCGAGCGCCTGCTCGCCGGCGGCGTGATCAACCGGATGCGCGCGCAACAGGCCGCGCGCGGTGAGGAGCCGCCCTCGATTCCGCGTTGATGCCTGGGCCAGGGTCCCTATCTGCAACCGGACGATCCCTGACCGCCTTGCATCGCGATGCGCTGGGGCGGGGTGGACCCGCAACCCGAGGGGAGAACCATGGCCGAAGTCCGGCAGACCTATCGCGAGGCCGTCGGGGTGTTGCCCGATGTGCCCTCGCTCGAGGCCGCGATCGACGATCTGCTCAGCGCCGGCTTCGACCGTGCCGACATCAGCCTGCTCGCGACGCGTGAGGCCATCGACGGCAAGCCCGGCCAGGAGGTCGAGCGGGTCGAGGAGCTCGAGGACGACCCGAGCGTGCCGCGCTGGCCGTACGTCTCGCGCGAAGGGCTCGGCGCCGGCGAGGGCGGGCTGATCGGCGGCCTCGCCCACATCCCGGCGGTCACGGCGGCGGGCGCGGTGGTGGTCACCGGTGGCGCCCTCGCTCCGGCGATCCTCGCCGGGATCGGGGCGGGTGGCGCCGGCGCCGCTGCAGGCGCGGTGCTCGCCCGCTGGCTCGGCAACCGCTACGCCGAGAGCTACGAGAAGCAGCTGGAGCGCGGCGGCCTCCTGCTCTGGGTGAACACCCGCGAGCCCGAGGACGAGCGGCGGGCGACCGAGATCCTGTCGCGACACGGTGGCCGGGATGTGCACGTGCACGACATGCCGGCCTCGACTCGCCCGGAATCCGCCCCGGGGATGTGAGGCGAACCGCGCGTCGCGCTTGCCTGTCGATCAAATGATCCTTATGTTCGGGATCAGTTGATGAGCGCAAGGACGGGGCCATGCAGCCGAGCGCTGTGGTCGAGGTCATGGGCGGGCCTTCCGCCGTGCGGGCGCCCGTGGGAACTCTCGCCGATCTCCGGGACGAGATCGCCAAGGGCCTTCCGGTCGCTGCGTTGCACAGGACGATCGAGCGCGTCTATCGCGATCCGGCCGAGCGCCGGCGGCTGCTGTACCGGGTCGTGCCGGAGGGCTCCTACAAGCGTCGCGCCAGGACGGGACAGCTGACACCCGCGGAGAGCGAGCGCACCGCGCGGCTCGCCTATATCGTGGCCTTGGCAGAATGGGTCTGGGACGATCCCGAGGCGGCGCGGGAGTTTCTCACCACCCCGCACTTCGAGCTTCGAAACGAGGCACCGATCGAGGTTGCGGTCGATGAGTTTGGCGCGCGGCAGGTCGAAGACATTCTGATGGGCATCCTCCACGGGCTCCCTGCCTGAGTCATGGCGCTCCGGCGCTCGGGGCCGCTCGTCGCCTATCGCATCGCCGATTCTCGTTTCCCGATCATGGACGGCGGTGGTGCCGCACGCGTCGATGGGCGCTGGCACAGTCGAGGTCGCTACGTCATCCATGCGGGCAAGGGCTTTGCCGTGGCGCTGCTCGAAATGCTGGTCCATGCACGAACGGGCAAGATGCCCCGCCGCCAGCAGTTCACGGAGATCTTCATCCCCGGCGGCGTCGAGGTCGAGGAGATCGGCCCCGCCGACGTCCCGGGTTGGGAGCGGCAGGATCGAATCCCGAGCCGCGCCTATGGCGACGCCTGGTACGACAGCGGGCGCACCGCGGTCCTCGTGGTCCCTTCGGTGCCGGCCATGGGGCTGGAGAGCAACGTCCTGATCAACCAGCGCCACCGGCAGTTCGGCGAGATCACCGCCGGCACACCACGCCCGGTGATCTGGGACGCCCGCCTGTTCGCGGGGGCGGAGCCGGGCGGCGGCTACTTCGTCCCGAACAGGCGATCGCCGGCATCGCCCAGACCCGGGACGATGTAGCCGTGATCGTTCAGGCGCTGGTCGATCGAGGCGGTGAAGATCGGCACGTCCGGATGGTGCTCCTGCATCTGCTCGATGCCCTCGGGCGCCGCGAGCAGGCAGACGAACTTGATCTGCTGCGCGCCGTCCTCCTTGAGCTTGGCGACCGCCGCCACGGCCGAGTTGCCGGTCGCGAGCATGGGGTCGACGACGATCACCAGGCGCTCGCTCATGTCCTCCGGCACCTTGTAGTAGTACTCCACCGCGACCAGCGTCTGCGGGTCACGGTACATGCCGACGTGGCCGACCCGGGCCGAGGGCACGAGATCGAGCATGCCGTCGAGCAGGCCGCTGCCGGCGCGCAGGATCGAGACGAAGCAGAGCTTCTTGCCGGCGAGCGTAGGCGCGATCATCTCGGCGAGCGGCGTCTCGATCGGCGTCGTGGTCATGGGCAGATCGCGCGTGACCTCATAGGCGAGGAGCAGCGCCACCTCGCGCGCGAGCTGGCGGAACTGCACCGTCGTGGTGTCGCGCTTCCTCATCAGCGTGAGCTTGTGCTGCACCAGCGGGTGGTGCACGACCGTGACGTGGCGCTCCTGGCTCATGGCTTCCTGCTCGCCCATGGGAATTCAGAACACCGTGCCGTCGCTGACGACGCGGACCGGTGGGCCGCCATCCGGCCGGCGCTCACGAGCGATCCGCCGCCCGGCGCCCCAGGTGCCACCCTCGAGGATCTTCGCCAGCGGCAACTCCGACGGAGAGACGCCGAGCATGGCGCGCATGCGCTCGGCCAGCCGGTCGATCAGCGCCACCGTCAGCGCCCGCCATTCCACCACGAGCTCCGAGCTCGCCTCGTGCGCCTGCTCCAGCACGCCCGGATGCCGCGGCACGAGCACGCCGCAATCGATCAGAAGGCCGCCGTTGCGGTATTCGGCGAGCGCTGTCAGCCGATCGAGCTCGATCACCGCGATCCCGGCGTCCTCGAGCGGCTCGACCAGGGAGTAGGCGAGCCATTGCGAGAGCTTGTGGAACGGCACGAGGCCGTCGGTGAGGTCGTCCGCGCGCGCGGCCGGATGACGCCACCCGTCGCCGAGATTGACGCCTGCGAGCTCTATGCGCCCGGGCCAGATCGGGCCCAGCGCCTCCAGGAGCGTGGTCAGGATCGTGCGCGCCGGCAGCCGGCCATCCTCGGCCCTGGCGGCGAGGTGACCGAACAGGTGGCCGATGCGG
>CAZXYL010000174.1:0-6204 GCA_964644915.1 uncultured Geminicoccaceae bacterium | reverse complement strand
GTTGTGATCTGTGGCGGCGGCGTGATCGGCGCGTGCATCGCCTACTTCCTGAGCCAAAGGCGCGTGGAGGCGGTCGTGGTCGAGCGGACCGGCGTCGCCTGCGCCGCCTCGGGCAAGTCCGGCGGATTTCTCGCGCTCGACTGGTGCGACGGCTCGCCGCTGGCGCCCCTGGCCCGGCGAAGCTTCGAGCTGCATGCCGCGCTCGCCGCCGAGTTCGAGGGCAGGTGGGGCTATCGCAGGCTCGACACGTTGGGCATCGTCGCCAGCGGCCGGCGCCAGCTGCGGGCATCCCCCCATCCTGATCTGCCGGGCTGGGTCGCGCGCGAGGCGCAGCTCCAGGGTCGGCTGGGCACCCCCGAGACCACGGCTCAGGTCGACCCGGCCGCGTTCACGCGCGGCATGCTGGACGCGGCGCTCGATCGTGGTGCGCGGCTGCGGATCGGGTGCGTCGACGGCCTCGCGCGCAGCTCCGACGACAGCCGCGTCACCGGGGTCGTCGTGGATGGCGAGGTGATCGAGGGCGATGCCGTCGTGATCGCCATGGGGCCGTGGTCCGTCCTCGCATCCCGGTGGCTGCCGATGCCGATGATCTACGGGCTGAAAGGGCACAGCCTGGTCTTTCGCAGCCGGGAACCCGTCTCGCCGCACGCTCTGTTCGTCGAGTACGAAGCCGAGGACGGCCTTGTGGACTCGCCGGAGGTGTTCCCGCGCCCGGACGGCACGACCTACGTCTGCGGGCTGTCGAGCGAAGCGGCGCTGCCGCTCGATCCGGCGGCGGTGGAGCCAGATCCCGGCGCGTGCGAGCGGCTGCGCGCGATGACGGCGACCTTCGCCCCCGCGCTCGCCGGGGCCGAGGTGCTGGCCGCGCAGGCATGCTACCGGCCGGTGACGAGGGACGGCCTGCCGCTGATCGGCCGCGTTCCCGGGCTGGACGCCGCCTATGTCGCCACCGGCCACAGCGTCTGGGGGATGCTGAACGCCCCCGCCACCGGCGAAGCGATCGCCGAGCTCATCCTCGATCGCGGCCCGAGCACCGTCGACCTCTCGGCGTTCGACCCCGCGCGGCTGCCGCCGCTGCGGCCCGATGCCGTCCGTTGCTGACGCGATCACCGGGCCGCGAGTCGTCCGCACCCCGTGACCGGCATCGCCCAAGAGTAGACGGCGCGGTGACTTGAGCCACGACTTGATCGGTTCGGCTTTCGGTCGGCGCGGCGCGGTGGTATAGGCAGAGGCATCAATATCTGTCACGAACCAAGGCAGAGGGGGCTTAGAGGATGACTACCCGATTTACGCGGCGGAACACGCTGCAGCTCGGCGCGGGCGCACTCGTCGGCGCGACCTTCCTGGGCTCGCGCTGGGCCAACGCCCAGGCCGACTATGCCGTAGCCGATGTCTCGGCGCCCGAGGTCCAGATCGAGGACGGCGCGCGCCTGCGCGTCGCCCGGCCGTCCAAGTTCGTCGACGGCGACGAGGAGGTCTTCATCCAGAACACCAACAGCTTCACCGAGCAGACCGGCGTCGAGGTCACGATCGACTTCGAGGCCTGGGAGGACCTGCGGCCGAAGACGGCGGTGGCGGCCAACATCGGCAGCGGCCCCGACATGATCCTCGGCTGGCTGGACGACCCGCACCAGTTTCCGGACAAGCTGGTCGACCTTACGGACATCGCCGAGTATCTCGGCGAAAAGTATGGCGGCTGGTTCCCCGCGGCCGAAGCCTACGGCCGCCGGCCCGATGACGGGCGCTGGATCGCCATGCCGATCGGCACCGGCGGCGGCGTCATCAACTATCGCCAGTCCTGGGTGCAGGAGGCAGGCTTCGACGAGTTCCCGAACGACTTCGAGGGCCTGCTCGAGGTCTGCAAGGGCCTGCAGCGGATCGGCCACCCGGCGGGCTTCGCGCTCGGCAACGCGGTCGGCGACGGCAACGCCTGGACGCACTGGATCCTGTGGGGCTTCGGGTCGTCGCTGGTGGACGAGAACAACCAGGTGGTGGTCGACAACCCCCAGACGGTCGAGGCGCTGGAGTACGCGAAGGAGCTCTACGCGACCTGGATCCCGGGCACGCTCTCCTGGCTCGACCCGAACAACAACAAGGCGTTTCTCGCGGGCGAGATCGGCCTCACCCACAACGGCATCTCGATCTACTACGTCGCCAAGAACTCCGACGATCCCGCCGTGCAGGCGATCGCCGAGGATCTGCAGCACGCGAGCCCGCCGGTAGGTCCCGTCGGGCATCCGACCGAGACCTCGCTCACGGTCAACACCTTCATCTTCAACCACACGCCCTATCCGAACGCGGCCAGGGCGTATCTGCTGCACATGTTCGAGCAGGAGCAGTACGCGCCCTGGCAGGAGGCGTGCATCGGCTACTGGCAGCATACGCTGGCGGCCTACGACAACATGCCGTTCTGGACCGAGGACCCCAAGACGACGCCGTTCCGGGACATCGCCAAGAACATGCAGCCCTACTTCTACAAGGGCACGCCCGGCTACCATTCGGCCGCGGTGCTGGCCGACTACGTCGTGGTCAACATGTTCGCGAGCGTCTGCGCCGGGCAGGCGACGCCGCAGGAGGCCGCGACCGAGGCGCAGCGCCGCGCCGAGCGCTACTACAAGGTCTGATCCCGCCGTCCGACCCGGGCCGCCCCGCGCGGCCCGGGTCCCCCTTCCAAGCCGCGGCGCGCAGGCGTGCGCCTCGAACGCGAGCGACCGATACCCGGTTGCAGCTGCCGTCCAGTTCGGGCAGGATGCGCGCCACGCGAGGGGCGAGGACGCGCAGGGGATCGTTCGTCCTCGCGTCGAGAAACAACGTCGAAGAGGGAGCCGGAGGCTGTGAAACGATTCAATAGACGCGATACGATCAAGCTGGGTGCTGGCGCGCTCGCGGGTGCCAGCATGTTCGGTCCGAAGCTGCTGCGCGCGCAGATCGAGGTTGCGGACGTGCAACCGCCCGATCTGCCGATCGAGGACGGCGCCAGTCTGCGCGTGCTCCGTCCCAGCAAGTTCGTCGACGGCGACGAAGTGCTGTTCATGGAGAACACGCAGAAGTTCATCGACGAGACCGGCGTGGACGTCAGGGTCGACAACGAGAGCTGGGAGGACCTGCGGCCCAAGACGGCGGTCGCGGCCAACGTCGGCAGCGGGCCGGACGTCGTGCTCGCCTGGAGCGACGACCCGCACCAGTTCCAGACCCGCACGCTCGACCTCACCGACATCGCCACCTACCTCGGCGAGAAGTACGGCGGCTGGTACCCCCTGGCGGAGAAGTACGGCACCAACCAGGAGGGCCGCTGGATCGCGATGCCGATCGGCGCTTCGGGCGGGCGCTTCTGCTACCGCAAGTCGATCGTCAACGAGGCCGGCTACGAGACCGTCCCGGAGGATCTGGACGGCTTCCTCGAGATGGCGCGCAGGCTCCAGGAGATGGGGCAGCCGATCGGGCTCGCGGTCGGCAACGCCGTAGGCGACGGCAACGCCTGGTGCAACTGGGTGCTCTGGACGCACGGCGGCGCGATGGTCGACGAAGAGGACAACGTCATCATCAACAGCCCGGAGACGATCGAGGCGCTCCGCTACGCCAAGGCACTCTACGACACCTTCATCCCGGGCACCCTGTCCTGGCTTGATCCGGCGAACAACAAGGCCTACCTCGCCGGCGAGATCTCGGGCACGCAAAACGGCATCTCGATCTACTACGCGGCCAAGAACTCGGACGATCCGGCGGTGCGCGAGATCGCCGAGGACACCTATCATGCGCGCATGCCGATCGGCCCGGTGGACATGCCGACCGAGCGCTGCCTGATGGTCAACAGCATGGTGTTCGACTACACGCCGTATCCGAACGCCGCCAAGCAGTACCTGCGCTTCATGCTGGAGCAGGAGCAGTACGGGCCGTGGCTGGATGCATGCATCGGCTACTGGGGTCACCCGCTCCAGGCGTACGAGAAGCACCCGATCTGGACCGTCGATCCGAAGCACGAGCCGTTCGCGACCGTGATTCGCGACTCCTTGTGGGACGGGTACAAGGGCAGCCTGGGCGAGGCCTCGGCCGCGGTGCTGGCGGATTTCGTGGTCGTGCAGATGGTGGCCTCGGTGTGCGCCGGCCAGGCGACGCCCGAGGAGGCTGCTGCGGAAGCGGAACGCCGCGCCAGCCGTTACTACAGCTGAGCGGGCGATGCGGGCGCGGGCGCTGCGGCGCCCCGCCCGTCGCCCGGCGGCCGGACGGAGGAGACGAGCGTGGCCACGCTGACCGAGCGGACGTACGCGCAGGTCCACCAGAACTGGCTCCTGCGGCTACTGGACAACCGCAGGTTCCTGATCTTCCTGTTCATGCTGCCGGCGCTCGGCCTGCTGCTCGTCTTCCTCACCTATCCGCTCGGGCTCGGCGTCTGGCTCGGCTTCACGGATACGCGCATCGGCCGCTCGGGCATCTGGATCGGCTGGGAGAACTACGCCTCCCTGTTCCAGGACCGGGTGTTCTGGATCGCGGTCGAGTTCACGATCCTCTATACGGTGATCGCGACCATCGGGAAATTCGCGCTGGGGCTTTGGCTGGCGCTGCTGCTCAACCACGCGATCCCGTTCAAGGCTTTCGTCCGCTCGATCATCCTGGTCCCCTGGATCGTGCCGACGGTGCTCTCGGCGATCGCGTTCTGGTGGATCTACGATCCGCAGTTCTCGATCATCAGCTATTCGCTGGTGAACATGGGGCTGATCGACACCTACATCGACTTCCTGGGCGTGCCCTCGCACGCGCGCGCGTCCCTGATCGCCGCCAACATCTGGCGCGGCATCCCGTTCGTCGCGATCTGCCTGCTCGCCGGGCTGCAGACCATCTCGCCCTCGCTCTACGAGGCGGCGATGATCGACGGCGCCAATGCCTGGCAGCGCTTCTGGCACATCACCTTGCCGATGCTGATGCCGATCCTCGCGGTCGTGCTGACCTTCTCGGTGCTGTTCACCTTCACCGACTTCCAGCTGGTCTACGCGATCACCCGCGGCGGGCCGGTCAACTCCACCCATCTCATGGCGACGCTCGCCTTCCAGCGCGCGATCCCGGGCGGTCAGCTCGGCGAGGGGGCGGCGATCGCGGTCGCCATGATCCCGTTCCTGGTGTTCGCGACATGCTTCAGCTACTTCGCGCTCGCCCGGCGCAAGTGGCAGCAGGGAGAGGGCGATGACTGAGCACGCGGCCGGACGAGGCCCCGCCGAACGCGCCACCCTCTCCAAGACCGAGGCCGAGGGCACCTTCGTCGCGCCGGAGCGCACCGGCGTCATCCAGTGGGCATCGCTGCCGCGCCGGATCTTCACGATCTACACGCCGCTGATCGCGTTCATCGTCGTGCTGCTGTTCCCGTTCTACTGGATGACGATCACGACCTTCAAATCGAACGAGGAGCTGTACAACTTCCGCGACTTCAACCCATTCTGGGTGCATTCGCCGACGCTCGAGAACATCAATCGGCTCCTGTTCCAGACCGACTACCCGCAGTGGCTCACGGTCACCATGACGGTCGCCGTGGTCGCGACGGCGATCTCATTGTTCGCGAGCGTGCTCGCGGCCTATGCGATCCAGCGCCTGCGCTTCAGGGGCGGGCAGTACGTGGGCCTGGCGATCTATCTCGCCTACCTGGTTCCGCCCTCGATCCTGTTCATCCCGCTCGCCACCATGGTGTTCCGGTTCGGCCTCTACGACAGCCCCCTGGCGCTGATCCTGACCTACCCGACCTTCCTGATCCCGTTCTGCACCTGGCTCCTGATCGGCTACTTCAAGTCGATCCCCTACGAGCTCGAGGAGTGCGCGCTGATCGATGGCGCCACGCGCCTGCAGATCCTCTGGAAAGTGACGCTGCCGCTCGCTGTGCCGGGCCTGATCTCGGCCGGCATCTTCGCCTTCACCCTGTCCTGGAACGAGTTCATCTACGCGCTCGCCTTCATCCAGTCGGTGGAGAAGAAGACCGTGCCGGTCGCGGTGCTCACGCAGCTGGTGGAAGGCGACGTCTACCACTGGGGCTCCCTGATGGCCGGCGCCCTTTTGGGCTCGATTCCGGTCGCCCTGGTCTACTCCTTCTTCGTCGAGCACTACGTCTCGAGCCTGACCGGCGCGGTCAAGGAATAGGCCCGCGCACGTGAACGCCCGCGCCGCGCGCGCGTTCTAGAGCCAGGTGAAGCAAGGAAAGCCATACCCATGCGCCTTCGATAC
>CAZXYL010000173.1:0-1943 GCA_964644915.1 uncultured Geminicoccaceae bacterium | reverse complement strand
GCCGACTCGGCGACCAGGCGCTGCGTCGCCCGCTGCACCTCGTCCTCGGTGATCGGATCGCTCTCCAGCCGGGCGAGCTCCGCCTCGATCGCCCCCTGGAGCTCGTCCAGGCCGACCTCGGGCCGCGGGCTGGCATAGACGCGGAAGGTGGTGAGATCGAGCGCGTTGCCGCGGTAGTAGGAGCCGGCAGAGGTGGCGATCTGCTGCTCGATCACCAGTGACCGGTAGAGCCGCGAGGTGCTGGTGCCACCCAGGACCTCGCCCAGGACCTCGAGCGCGTAGGCGTGCTCCGTCTCGCCCGCATTGAAGCTCGGCGCGAGATAGGAGCGGACCCAGGCCGGCTGGGCCACCCTCGGGTCCGCGAGCTCGATGTCGCGCGCCGCGATCTGCTCCGGCTCCTGCACCCGCACCCGCTCCGGCACCTCGCGCGCCGGGATCTGACCGTAGTACGTCTCCGCGAGTGGCCGCAGCTCCTCCGCGTCGATGTCGCCGGCCACGATCAGCACCGCGTTGTTCGGGGCGTACCAGGTGCGGTAGAAGCCCTGCGCGTCCTCAAGCGTGTAGCTCGCCATCTCGTGGCGCCAGCCGATCACCGGCATGCGATAGGGATGGTGCAGGTACTGCGCCGCATTCAGCTGCTCGCCGAGGCGTGAGCCGGGGTCGTTGTCGACCCGCTGCGAGCGCTCCTCGAGCACCACGTCGCGCTCGCGCAGCACCTCCTGCTCGTCGAACTGCAGGTTGACCATTCGATCGGCTTCCATCTCCATGACCAGCTCGAGGCGATCCTTGGCGATGGTCTGGAAATAGCCGGTGTAGTCCGGTGCGGTGAACGCGTTGTCGTTGCCACCGTGGCGCGCCACGGTGCGCGAGAACTCCCCGCTCTCCAGCGTCTCGGTGGCCTTGAACATCAGGTGCTCGAGGAAGTGCGGCAGGCCGGATCTGCCGAGCGGGCTGTCCGCCGTGCCGACCTTGTACCAGACGTGATGGGTCACCACCGGCGCGCGGCGGTTGGTCACGACCACGACCTGCATGCCATTGTCGAGGGTGAAGGTTTCCGGATGGAACACGGCGGCCTCAGCTCGGGGCGCGATCGCGAGCGATGCGCCCACAGCCAGAGCAACGGCGAGCCGGCTGGCGATCCGCTGCGGGTTCGGGATCAAAAGGTTCTCTCCACGAGCTCTCCGAGGGGCGTCTGGTCGCGACGGACCACGGTGGACGCGTCGTCCGCGGTCGCCGACTGCCCGTCGATCGGGTTGGTGGACGGCCGCTCGGCGTCTGCGGCCGCGTCCTGGGTGACGTCTTGCGGCTCCGGCTGCTCCCACTCGAGCAGCCGGTCGACGAGGGACTCGTCGACCTCAGCGCCCGGCTGCGTCTCCTGTGTGGCGGCGCGCCGGATCTCGGGATCGGTCCCCGCCCGGTTGGTACGTGCGAGCAGGGCGCTCGTGCCTTCGCTCGCCGCGCCGCTGCTCGCTACGCCCGCGGCCGGGCGCTCGGGCTGCGGCTGGAGCGGTTGCCCGGTCAGATTCGCGCGCGCCCGATCGGCCGCGCTGCCGGCGGCGGTCGTAGCCTCGCCTGGACCGGGCGGGCGCAGCTGGAAGTCCGGCGGGATGACCAGCGGCTGCTGGCGCACGACGGCAAACTCGTCGGGCGAGCGCTTGCCCATGCCCAGCGAGCTGGCCACTGAACCGCCCGAGCAGGCCGCGAGCGAAAGCGCGACCGGACCGAGCGCGGCGATCCGCAGCCAAAGGGTCACCGCTCCTCCTTCTTGCCCAACTGTACCGCCCAAACGGTTAACATAGGTCTTCCGGTCATCCGGAATCTCAAGTGCCGCGGTTATGTATATTGCCGCCGTGGTGCCCGCAAGCCGTCGGCCAGCAGCACCGCGGCGCCGATGCAGATCGCGCTGTCCGCCAGGTTGAACGCCGGCCAGTGGTACCCCGCGA
>CAZXYL010000172.1:0-5152 GCA_964644915.1 uncultured Geminicoccaceae bacterium | reverse complement strand
GCGCGACGACCACCGCCGCGTACTTCCGCTTGGTGGGGGAGTTCGTCATGGCGGTGACGTCTGACCAGCACACGGTATCGATTGAGTCGAGCCTGGGGAGCATGCGATTACGCGTCGCGTGCGGCCGGACGACGAGCGTACGCGTGCGTTTCGTGGCGATGGCCGCGATGCGTCTCGCCAGAAGGAGCGCCACTGCCTCGGACGAGACGAACCGCACCACCTCCGCAGAGGGGATCGCGCCCGCGATCCGCTCTGCTAGCTCGACTTCGGTGAGGGTCGCCCCGGCTGAGGTGAGGTCCAACTTCGCGGCTGTCTCCGCCGCGGCGCGGTCTACTCGCGGATCGGCGTGACCGATCACGATGCGACCCGCCGCGTTGTCATGGTCGATGAACCGCGTGCCGTCGTCCATCCATAGATAGGCGCCCTGCGTGCGGCTCACGATCGGAACATCGGTGCCCTCATTGCGGATGCCATGGCCACGAAGCACGCGTTGCGCTCGGCGCATCGCCTGGGCACGGTCGGAAGCAAGATGGTCAAGGTCGGGCCCCTGCGGAGCCCCTCGCTGGGATCGGAACATGCCGCAACCATGGCGGAGCCAGAGTGGAGCGGCATCGGCGAAACCACCGGGATTCTTCCGCGTCAGCGGTGATCCCGAAGGCATGGACGTGGCTGATTCCGGTGATTCCACGGATGCGACGTGCGCGTCCGAACGCGCAGAGTCGGGTGGAGTCGTATCGGGGAGTACGAAGGGTGTCGCTCAATGGTCACGGGCGGCGAAGCCTTCCGCAGCGCGTCCCGGCAGGCTCTATGGAATGGACAGGTAGGAGGTTGACGACGATGAACGCCAGTACGGCCAAAGCCCTCTTCCAGCTGGCTGTGGCGCTGCGAGCCGCATACCCGCAGCGCAGCTCGTACGATCGACGGTCCTCAATGAGCATCGCGCAGGCGGTGGCGTATGGGGAGCGCCTGCTGGCGGCGAGCCAATGGTCGACCCGTGCCGCCGACCCCATCTGGCAGCCGGGACAGTGACCATGACGCAATACCTCGGCTTCCGCGCGAGCCAGAACTGGCGGTGAGGATTTGACGTTCGGCCGTCCGCGTCTGCGGCCCTCACTTCGGGCTCGTGTTAAGTTCCTGCGCCCAAGCTGGGGCGCATTATCGACGCTAGTCCCTGATAAGCATGCGTCCAGCGGGCATGTGCATCCTGATTCCAACGCCGCCAGGTGTTGACTGGATCTGCCGCACCGGCTCCGCCCAGCAAGGTCGCGAGGCCCCGCGGGTGCTCCGAGGCTCAGTAGAACGAGCAGTGTGCCCGAGTCATGCCGGCGTCGTAGGAGCAAGCAGGCCCGATCGCCCGTCTGTGCCACCATGCGCTCCATGGCGATGGTGATCGATCCGGTCTGCGGCATGCGGATCGACCCGGACGACGCGGTGGCGAGCGCCGAGCACGACGGGACGCAATACTGGTTCTGCTCGGAGGCATGCCGCGACGCGTTCGTGAATGCCCCCGGCGAGAGCCCGGAGCTGCTGACCCTCGAAGACCTGGCGGCCCGCAGTGGTGCGAGCGCCGAGCGCCTCCGGGAGCTCGCGGGGCTGGGCATCCTCGAGCCTGACGCGGGCAGATTCCCCCGGCGTGACGTCATGCGTGCCCGCTCGGTCGCCTATCTCGAGACGTTGGGCATCGCGGCGCAGGACCTGGCAGCGGCCCTCGCATCTGGCCACTTGAAGCTCGGCTATCTCGAGAGTGCCAGTCGCCGCCACCCGCGCGCCGGAGTCACCCATCGCGAGCTGGCCGGTCAGCTCGGCCTGGCACATGAGTCTGTCGAGCGAACCTATGTCGCGTTCGGCCTGCGGCGGCCCGACGCTGATGAGCGCGTGCGGGAAGAGGACATGGCCATCCTGCAGGTGCTGACCGTCCTCTTGGGTGCGGGCCTCGCTGAGGATGACGTGCTGCGCATGGCTCGGGTCTGGGGCGAAAGCGCACGGCGGGTGGCGCAGTACCTGCCGCACTACTTCCACGCCACCATCGAGGAGGGGTTCCGCCGGCGCGGGCTCGGCGACAACGCAGCCTACGAATCCGCGGTACGCGACGTGGGCGTGCGGGTCGGCGCCTCGGGCGAGGACCTGCTGGGCTGGCTGTTCCGGCGCCACTCCGAAACGTACATGACCGCACACCAGATCGAGCACGTCGAGACCGCGCTGGAGGAGGCGGGCCTGCGGCTTCCGGCACCGCAACGCCCCGAAGCCGTGGCCTTCGCCGACCTCTCCGGGTACACCGAGCTGACCGAGGTTGCCGGGGACGAGGTCGCTGCCGACACGTCCATCGCATTCGCCGCACTGGTCGGCGAGGTTGCTAACGAGCACCGCGGCACGGTGGTGAAGTTGCTGGGCGACGGCGTGCTGCTGCACTTTTCCCAACCCGCCGATGCGGTCCGCGCGTCGCTCGACCTCGTCGCACGCCTGCCATCGCGTCGCCTGCCACCGGCCCACGTCGGCATCGAGGCCGGACAGCTGCTGTACGACGAGGGCGACTACTTCGGGCGCACCGTGAACATCGCCGCGCGGATCGCCGCGCAGGCGAAGCCCGGCCAGGTGCTCGCTGGGGAGTCGCTGGTCTCGGCGGTCGAGCCGGAAGGCTTCGCGCTCCAGGAAGTCGGCGAGTTCGAGCTCAAGGGCCTTTCCCGCCCGATGCGCCTGCACGAGGCGGTCGCTGCGACGCGCGGCGGGCCGTGATCACCAGGCCGGTACACCGGGCCCACGGTGGCGCGGCGGGCAGTTGCACGGTGACGCTGAGCCCCCGGCAGCCCGGGGCGTGAGGGTGAGCGTGCCGTCGTGCTCCCTACCGATGACGACCCTGTGAGGCCCGCGGCGCGATGATCGAGCACCATGGGCCACCAGTGGGGTGCGCGGCTTCGGCGAGCAAGCAGAGAGGCACCGATGGCGCCGCTCTCGACACCGTCACCCCTTGCCTCGGCGTACAGGCGGAATGCGGCTGGGGGCCGGTCGAGCCTCGGCAAGGGTATAGCCGACTGCTTCGGCCATAAGCAACACGTTGTTGACCGATGAAGGTCGCCCGTTGATGAATCCGCGCACCGTCCCGGGCGCCAGGCCGGTCAGCGCGGACACCGCAATCACGTCTTCACGGCGCACTTCGAAGGCGTGGCGCAGGTTCTCTCGCAGCCAGTGGCCGTGATCGTCGGCGCCGCTCTGGAGCAGGCGTCATACAGCCTGAACGAGATCGCCGCGCATCAACCTGTCGCGCAGCTCGTCCATAACCGGAGTGTGCACGCTCCAGCACCACACTGAAACATTAAGTGTGGCACTTGACAGATACAACTCGTTGACTCCTTGGGAAGGGGGGCGCATAGTGCCCGCCGAGCGCGATGTCGGGGGAGTTGGCTCCCAACCAGCTACACGCGATCCCTTTGCAGGGTCATCCTCGCGGGCAGGATCTGAGCTCCCGAAGACTGGGTAGGCAGGCCCAACGGAGGAGTCCGGGGTGGCAAATACGCTGACCACCATTCCCGCTGCGCGCGCGCCGCTGACCATGTCCGCGGTTATGCAAGATCGGTATGGCACGACCGTCGTCCTGACGAGACGCGAGATCGCCGGACCCAACATCAGCGACACCCAGGTGCTGATCCGGGCGCGGGCCGCCGGCGTCAACATGCGCGAAATGCTCAGCCCGAGCGACGTCCAGATGGATCAGTGATGCAGCCCCAATCCGGTATCGCCCCGACCGCGATGCCAACAGCGCAGTCGCTCCGTGGTCGTGACCTGGAGCTGACCTTCCTCCAGGGCCTGTTGGCAGGCGTCATAGACGGCAAGGGCGGAGCCGCCGCGGTGATTGGCCAGCCAGGTGTCGGGAAGACGGCAGTGCTTCACGCTCTAGGCGACGCAGCACCCGGAGTACGGACGGTGTGGGTGAGTGGCACCGAGGCCGAGATCGCCCTTCCCTTCGCCGGTCTGCACCAGGTGTTGCAGCATATGCGGGCGGATCTCGCGGCGTTACCGGTTCTGCAGCAGCAGGCGCTGGCGGTGGCGATGGGTGAACAGGACGGTCCGGTGCCCGAGCCGGTCGTCGTCGCACTCGCGTTCCTCGGAGCCCTCACCTCGGCATCCGACCGGGAGCCATTGCTCTGCCTGGTCGACGATCTGCAATGGCTCGATCCGGCATCGCGGACCGTATTGCTCTTTGCCGCGCGCAGGATTCACAGCGAATCGATCGGCATGGTCCTCGCCGTCAGGGCGGACGACTGGCCATCCCTACGTCAGCGTGGGCTTCCGACGTGCGAGATCGGTGACCTGGATGCGGCGGACGCCATGGCACTCCTGGTCGACCGGGCTTCCGGCTCGCTGGCCATGGACGTGGCCCAGCGCCTGGTTGATGCCACCGGCGGCAATCCGCTGGCGCTGACCGAGGTCGCGGCCAGGCTCAATCCTCAGCAGCTGGCCGGTCGCCAGCCGCTGCCGGTCCCGCTACCGCTTGGCGCCGATGTGGTCGACGCCTTCGCGTCAACGCTCGACGAGCTAAGCCCCGGCGCTCAGCGCATCCTCTTGGCGATTGCTGCCGATGGGCGTGAGGTCGGGGCCATTGAGCGCCTTGCGGCGCAGCTATCGGTCGAGTCACTGGATCTCGAGCTGGCCTTGGCCTCGCCGCTGCTGGTCATCCGCGACTCAGGGATCAGGTTCAAGCACCCATTGGGGCGGACTGCTGTCTATGGCCACGCATCAGCCGGTGACCGACATCTCGTACACCTGGCCCTCGCCGACCTGGCGAAGCGTGAAGACCACGACCGATACGCATGGCACCTCGCCGCCGCATCGCCGGGACCGAGCGCCGAAGCCGCCGATGCGCTAGCGGCTGCCGGGAAACGAGCTACCTCCCGCGGCGCCCTGGCTGAAGCGGCCACGGCATTTGCACGCGCAGCCGATCTGTCGCCCGACCGCCATCAGCAGACGTCGCTGCTGTACGAATCAGCGCACGCTGCGTGGCGTGTCGGACGGCCCCTTGCGGCGCGAGATTCGCTTGAGAAAGCCCGGCGCCTGCTGCCGGACGACAGCCCCATGGTCGAGGTCGACGCGCTTCGTGGCGTGATCGAGCTTTCGCTCGGTGAGCCGAGGCGCGCCTACCAGACCCTGGTGAGAGCGG
>CAZXYL010000171.1:0-5905 GCA_964644915.1 uncultured Geminicoccaceae bacterium | reverse complement strand
CGGCTCGCCGGGGGCGATCGCGGCGATTTCGGGCTCCCGCTCCGCGCGCGCGGGCCGGGTCCCGGCGGCCTCGCTCGGTTGCGGCGCGGGCACGGCCACCGCCGGGCGGACATCCGCGGCGGCCTGCTGCGCGGGCGGCTCGCCTTGCGCCGAACCCGAGGGGCGGGCCGCCTGCTCGCCCGCCTGCGCCTCGGCACCCGGCACAGGTGCCGAGCTTTCCTCCGGCTCCGCCCGGGTGCCGGTGACCTCGGCCAGAAGAGCGTCGAGCGCGGCTTCCGGATCCTGCTGCGCCGCCTGGGTCTCGCCAGGCCCGCCGGTAGCGGCCGTCTGGCCCGCAGCAGCGGGCGTGCCGCTCTGGTCTGCGGGCGCCGGCGCGGCGGGCCCGCCCTGGCCGCTGCCCGCGGCGAAGTCATCTCCGGCCGGCTGTTGCCCCTCGCGCTGGGGCGCCGCTGCCGTCGCAGCCTCCCCGTCAAGGGCGAGGCCGGGCGCGTCGGCTGGCGCGGGGTCGGCTTCGACGAGCGCCGTGATCGGCTCCTCGGGCCGCGGCAGGAGGAGCTCAGGTTGCGGCGCCGGCTCGTCGCGGAACAGCTCGCGCACCTCCCCCTGATCGGCCACCACGCGACCGCCCGGATCGTCCGGCGACAGCCGCAGCGGCGTGGCGTCCGCCTTGATCAGCGGCGGCTCGCCCATGGCCGAGCCCGGCGCGCCGTCGACGTAGGCGAGCCAGACGATCGACCCGAAGGCGGCGAAGACCGCGAACATCGGCAGGCCGATGAGCAGGAAGCGCGAGCGGCGCGGCCGATACCGCGGCGGCTCGTACGGAGGCCGGCGCATCCGGCCGACGGGGGCGGAGGGCATCGGATCGGGCACGGTAGCACCTACAGCAACCAGGACGAGAAGCTCAGAGCATTTCCTCCACGGGAGCGACGCCGATGATCTCGAGCCCGGAGGCGATCACGAGCTGCACGGCGGAGATCAGAGCCAGGCGCGCGGTCGTGAGCGCCGGCTGATCAGGCCTGAGGAAGCGCAGTTCGGGACGCTCCTTACCGCGATTCCACAGCGCATGGAAGGCGCCAGCCAGATCGTGAAGGTAGAAAGCGATCCGGTGGGGCTCATGATGCGCCGCCGCCGCCTCGAGCGTGCGCGGATAGCCCGCGATCTGCCTGATCAGGTCCAGCTCGGCCGGATCGGTGAGCTGCTCCAGCGGCGCGTCCGCCAGCTCCTCGCGCGGGCCGGCGAGACCGTCTGCCGCCGCGTGCCGCCACACCGAGCAGATCCGCGCGTGGGCGTACTGTACGTAAAAGACGGGATTGTCGCGCGATTGTTCCGTGACCTTGCTCAGATCGAAATCCAAAGGCGCATCGTTCTTGCGCGTCAGCATGATGAAGCGGACCACGTCCTTGCCGACCTCCTCGATCACGTCCTGGATCGTGACGATCTGGCCGGCGCGCTTGGACATCCTGAGCGGCTGCCCCCGGTCGACGAAGTTGACCAGCTGGCAGACCTTGACATCGAGCCGCCCGCGCTCCGCGCTCACCGCGCGCACCGCCGCGTTCATGCGCTTGATGTAGCCGGCGTGATCGGCGCCCCAGACGTCGATCATCTCGGCAAAGCCGCGCCGGTACTTGTCGAGATGGTAGGCGAGATCCTTGGCGAAATAGGTCCATTCGCCGCGCGAGTTCCTGAGCGGGCGGTCGACGTCGTCGCCGAACCGGGTCGAGCGGAACAGGAGCAGCGGCACCGGCTCCCAGTCCTCCGTCGCGCGCCCTTTCGGCGGCGGCAGCGTGCCCGTGTAGACCAGATCCCGAGCCTCCAGAAGCGTCAGCGCTTCCTCCAGGCGGCCGTCCTCCACGATCGCCGTCTCCGAGGTAAAGACATCGTGGCGGACGCCGAGCGCGGCAAGGTCCTCGCGGATGAGGGCCATCATGGCGTCCACCGCCGCGCGCCGGAACACCGGCAGCCACTCGGCCTCGGCGGCATCGCGCCAGCGCTCGCCCTCGCGCGCCGCGAGCGCCCGGCCCACCGGGATGATGTAGTCCGCGGGATACTCGGCCGGAAAGACGTCCAGGCGCTCCCCCAGCGCCTCGCGATAGCGCCACCAGACCGAGCGGGCGACCTCGTCAATCTGCCCGCCACCGTCGTTGATGTAATATTCGCGGGTGACCGCCCAGCCCATCCTCGCCAGCAGGTTGGCGAGCGCATCGCCGAACACCGTGCCGCGGCCGTGCCCGATGTGGATCGGCCCGGTCGGATTGGCCGAGCAATACTCGACGTTGACCGGCATGCCGCGACCCAGATCGGCGGCGCCGTAGCGGCTCCCCGCCCGCAGCGCCACCGCGATCTGGCGCCGCCAGAAGTCGTCCACGAGGCGAAGATTGATGAACCCGGGCGGCGCCACCTCGACCGTCTCGACCTTGGGCAGCGCGCCCAGCCGCGCCGCGAGCACCTCGGCGACCTGCATGGGCGGGCGACGCGCGACCTTCGCCAGGATCAACGCGGCGTTGCTCGCGGCATCCCCGTGCGCCGGGTCGCGCGGCGGCTCGACCGCGACCCGCGCCGTGTCCAGCTCCGGGGGCAGCTCGCCCGCGGCCTGGCAGGCCTCGACCGCGGCCAGAACGTCGGCGCGCAGCTCCTCGAAAGGGTTCATCGCTCCCGGCTCGTCAGGTTGAACAGGCGATCGTGCTCATCCAGGGCAAAGCGATCGGTCATCCCGGCAATGTAGTCGGCGATGGCCAGCGCGGTCTGCCGCTCGCCCGGCGCACCCGCCCGGGCCTGCCATTCCGGCGGCAGGCAGTCCGGCTGCCGCAGCAACCCCTCGAACAGGTCCTGGACCACCCGCTGCGCCTTGAGCTGCATGCGCCTGACCCGGTAATGGCCGTACATATGCACGTGCAGGAAGCGACGCAACGCCCCGATGGCTTCGCCCATGCCCGGCGAGAACGCCACGACCGGCGAACCCAGGCCGCGGATCGCCCCGACGTCCCCGGGGCGGTGCCGGGCCAGCCGCCGCTCCGTCTCCTCGACCAGGTCCACCACCATGGCATCGATCACCCGCCGCAGGCTCTCGTGCACGAGGCGCTGCGGCTCCAGATCCGGATAGGTTTTTGCGACCGCGCTGAATGCCTTTCCTACCAGCGGTAGAGTGAACAAATCGTTAACGCGGAACAGCCCGGCGCGCAGCCCGTCGTCGAGGTCGTGGTTGGTATAGGCGATCTCGTCCGCCAGCGCCGCCACCTGTGCCTCGGCACCGGGCCAGCTCGCGAGCTCCAGGTCGTGCTCGGCCGAATAGGCTACCACGTGCGGATGTACGGGGCCGGCGAGCGGGCCGTTGTGCTTGACCACGCCCTCCAGCGTCTCCCACGTCAGATTGAGGCCGTCGAACTCGGCGTAGCGCCGCTCCAGCTGCGTGATGATGCGCAGCGTCTGGGCGTTGTGATCGAAGCCGCCGAACGGCGCCAGCACCCGGTCGAGCGCCTCCTCGCCCGCGTGCCCGAACGGGCTGTGGCCGAGATCGTGCGCGAGCGCCACGGCTTCGGCGAGATCCTCGTCCAGGCCGAGCGCACGGGCTGCGATGCGGGTGATCTGGGCGACCTCGAGGGTATGCGTGAGGCGGGTGCGGAAGTGGTCGCCCTCGTGATTGACGAAGACCTGCGTCTTGTACTCCAGCCGCCGGAACGCGGTGCTGTGCACGATCCGGTCGCGATCCCGCTGGAAGGGGCTGCGCAGGGCGCTGTCCGCCTCGGGATGGCGGCGGCCGCGGCTGCTCTCCGGACGGCACGCGAACGGGGCCAGCGCAGGGCTGCACCGGCGTCCGAGCTCCGGACCATGGTTTGACAAAACGCTTGCCGTGCTTACATTTCTGGCGAGCAAACTTCAGCGCAACATTAGGTAGCGTCGATGGCGGAAATCAAGGGCCAAGGGGCGCCGTTCAGCGTGAGCGAGCGTGCCGCGCGCCGCATCTGTGACATCCTGACCCGAGAGAGCCAGGCCGATCTCAAGTTGCGCATCAGCGTCTCGGGCGGCGGCTGCTCCGGCTTCCAGTACGGCTTCGACCTCGACGACAAGAGCGAGGACGGCGACATCGCCATCGAGCGCGATGGTGCCAAGGTGGTCATCGACGGCATGTCGCTCCTGTACGTGATCGGCTGCGAGATCGATTACGTCGAGGACCTCACAGGCTCCTATTTCCGCATCAACAATCCGAACGCATCCGCGTCCTGCGGCTGCGGCAACTCCTTCGCCGTCTGATCGATCCGACGGGCGCGCGCCGGTGAAGGTCGCGACCTGGAACGTCAACTCGATCCGGGCGCGTTTGCCCGCCGTCCTGCCCTGGCTCGACGAGGCCGGGCCCGACGTCCTGCTCCTGCAGGAGACCAAGGTCACCGCCGAGCAGTTCCCGGCCGAGCCGTTCGAGGAGCGCGGCTACAATCTGGCCGTGTGCGGGGAGGCCGGGCGCAACGGTGTCGCGATCCTCGCCAGGAGCCCGATCGAGGACGTGGTCCGGCAGCTGCCCGGCGACCCGGAAGATGCCGAGGCCCGCTACATCGAGGCAGTCGTACGGGACGTGCGCATCGCCTCGGTCTACGTGCCCAACGGCACCGCGGTCGGCTCGGACCGCTTCGCCTACAAGCTCGCGTTCTTCGATCGCCTGCGCGCGCACCTCGGCGAGCTTCTGGGCTACGAGGAGGCGGTCGTGATCGGCGGCGACTTCAACGTCGCGCCGACCGCCCTCGATGTCTACGACCACGACGAGCTGGACGGCACGGTCTGCTATCACGCCGACGAGCGGGCGAAGTTCCGGGCGCTGCTGCACCTCGGATATTACGACGCCTTCCGCCTGAGCGAGCCGCAGGCGCGGGCCTACAGCTGGTGGCACTACCAGGGTCGCGCGTTCAAGGCCAACCAGGGGCTGCGCATCGACCACCTGCTGCTCTCGCCCCAGGCCGTCGACCGCCTGCAGGCCTGCGCGATCGACGATCGCGTCCGCGCCGGCAAGGCCGCCTCCGATCACGTGCCGGTCTGGTGCGAGCTCATGGATCAACCGGCCGCGGTCGTGCTCGCGGCCTGATTTCCGCCCCGCCGCCGCGCGGAACCAGGGCTCCACAAAGGCATTCCTCCCGCAGGAGCGGCCAGCCACAGCGCAGGTCGGAGGAAGGATCATGGTGCGCAAGACCGAGCAGGACAGCCCGTACGAGATCATCGAGCAGGGCAACATCTATTTCCTATACCGGCCCAAGGTGCACGAGCCGGATGGGCCCGAGCAGGAAGCCGAGGGGCCGCAGGACGTGCAGAACCTGTACATGGTGCTGAAGCCGCAGGGCGGGAAATTCCGTCTGATCAACATCGGCCGCGATCGACTGCCGGACATCGACGGGCACGAGCGCCACTGGGGCTTCGTCGAGATGATCGCGAGCTCGGGCAAGGAGATCGAGGAGAAGCTGCGGAGCGAGACCTACGGGACCAAGACCCGGGGCGAGCGGGTGCAACCGGCCGCGCGCCCGGCGGGCGAGGGCGTCCATGCCATCGTCCGCGACGGCAGGAAGACATATCTCGCCTGGGCGCTGGAGCTGCCCGAGGAGCCCGGGCCGGTGCAGAGGGCGTTCAGGATTCCGAAGGAGGCGAGTCTCGCGATCTCGGTCAAGAACCCCGAGAAGCCCGGCGGGCCGCGCGGCGCGCAGCTGAGCGAGGAGCAGAAGGCGGACTACCCGAAGGAGCTGCAAGAGGAGTTCCGCGACCGCCGGTTCGCGACCGAGGACCCCCGGCTGCTCGACTACGAGGGCGCCCAGATCGTTTTCGTCGGCGCACGCGACAACCCCGAGGAGGCCTACGGCATCGATCTCGAGCCGGAGGAGGAGAGCCTGCGCAGCGCCGAGATCTTCAAGGAGCTGCGCCTCGCGAAATCGCG
>CAZXYL010000170.1:0-4968 GCA_964644915.1 uncultured Geminicoccaceae bacterium | reverse complement strand
ATCGGGCTGTGCCGCCAGGAGCTCGCGTACCGCGTCCCGGTACAGCGCCCGGTCGGCCTGGGCGCGCGGTCCCCGGACCGCCGGCCCCTTGCTCCGGTTGAGCACGCGAAACTGGATGCCGGCCCGATCGATCGCCCGCGCCATCACGCCATCCAGGGCATCGATCTCGCGCACCAGATGGCCGCGCCCGAGCCCGCCGATCGCAGGATTGCACGACATCACGCCGATGCTCTCGAGCTTGTGGGTCAAGAGCACCGTCCGGGCGCCCATGCGGGCGCTGGCGGCGGCGGCCTCGCACCCGGCGTGGCCGCCGCCGATCACGATCACGTCGAAGGCCGTCATGGCGGCAGTATGTGTCGCCACGACGCGCTGGCGTCAATCCTGCGCGGCTGCCGCCGCCGGGCGCGGCTCAGAACTGCCAGTGCGCGCGGATCAGCAGGTTGTGGCTGTCGTAGTCGGGTTCCAGCGAGCCGGCACCGGCGACCACGAACGCCAGATCCTCCATCGTGACGTAGCTGTAGCCGACGCCCAGGGAGATCGTGGCGCTGACCGGATAGCTCAGGCCGGGCCCTTCGGCCGGCCGGGCGCGGCCGATCGCAAGCAGGCCGTGCCGGGCCTGGGAGGCGCCGGAGCGTACCAGCCCGAAACGCGCAATGCTCTCCTCGACGACCGCTGCCCGGACGGCGGGTTCGGCCAACGCCAGCGTGCTGCCGAGCGGCAGACGCAACGTGCGCCCCTGCGCGGCGACCGCGCCTGCGGTTTCCCCCCGGACCGTCGCCTGCTGCTGCAAGGCGGTCTTGACCACGCCGCTGATGATGTCGGCCGCGGCGCCACCTGGATGGGTCCAGGCCGTCACGACGACGAGGGTCGTGCAGAGAGTCAGTCGCCGCAGTCGCGCCATCTCACAGACCTCCGACCGAGTTCGTCGTTTCCCCGCTCCGACAGTAAGTCGCTCGGGTAAATCGGCCGTTAAGATCCTGGAAAGGAATCCCTTAACGTGAGTTAAGCAACAATCATATGAACCTGTCGACCCGACGGAGCACACTCCTTTTATTGCAGATCTCAGCTCGAGTGCTCATTTCCCGATGCAGAACTCGGAAAAGATCCGATCGAGGACATCATCGACCGCGACGCGACCGGTGATTCGTCCGATCGCGCGCACGGCGAGCCGAAGATCTTCTGCCACCAGCGCCAGCTCGGCACCGGTCCCGGCTCGCCGGACACGCTCGAGCGCCTCCGTCGCCTCGCGCAGCGCGGCGCGGTGCCGGCTCCGGGTCAAAACCGGACCGCTACCCGGCGCGAGCCGCCCGGCGGCCTGGTCGGCCAGCCGATCGAGCAGAGGCTCGAAGCCGGCGCCGGTCAGACACGACAACGCCAGGGCCCCATGGCCCGCGACCTCCGGCGCCGCCGGGAGTCCGCCAAGGTCCGCTTTGTTGATCGCGACCACGGTATCGGCGTCGAGGAGCGCCACCGTGTGCGGGTCCGCCTGCGGCCAGGCCGCGCCATCGAACAGGGCGAGGCGAAGGTCGGCGCTCTCCGCCCGCTGCCTCGCCCGCCGCACGCCCTCGGCCTCGATGCCCTCGCCCGCGTCGCGCAGACCCGCCGTGTCCAGCACCGTGACCGGGTAGCCACGCAGATCGAGAGGCACCTCGAGCACGTCGCGGGTCGTGCCGGGATATGCGGTCACGATCGCGACGTCGCGCTGCGCGAGGCGGTTGACGAGGCTGGATTTGCCCGCGTTCGGGGGCCCGATCACGGCGACGGTGAGCCCGTCCCGCAGCCGCTCGCCCCGACCCTGGTCGGCCAGATGCGCGGCAATTTCGGCAGACAGCGCCTCGATGGCCGGTCGGACCTGGATCAGCAGATCGTCCGGGACCTCCTCCTCCGGTGCGAAGTCGATCTCGGCCTCGAGACGCGCGAGCGCCGTGAGCAGGATCTCGCGCCAGCGATCATACAGACGACCGAGCTCGCCACCCAGCTGCAGGAGCGCCTGGCGGGCCTGGGCCCTGGTCTCCGCGGCGATCAGGTCCGCGAGCCCCTCCGCCGCGGTCAGATCGAGGCGGCCGTTCTGGAAGGCCCGCCGGGAGAACTCGCCGGGCTCCGCCGGGCGGAGATTCGGCAGACCGGCCAAAGCATCGAGCACCCCTGCCAGCACCGCGCGGCCGCCATGCAGCTGCAACTCGAGGACGTCCTCGCCGGTGAGGCTCCGGGGTCCGGGCAGCCAGAGCAGCAGGGCGCGGTCCAGCGGCTCTCCGGTCTCCGGGTCGCGCAAGGTCCTGAGCACCGCCCGGCGCGACGCGGGCAGCCCCCGCCCGGTGAGCGTCCGGCAGACGAGCTCGCAATGCGGGCCCGAGAGGCGGACAATGGCGACCGCAGCCCGGCCCGGAGCGGTCGCGGGCGCAAAGATCGTGTCCGCCATTTACGCCGACCCCGTCCGCCGGCCTCGCCTCGAGGATGCCGGTGCCGGCGCCCTACGTTCGCGCGGGCTCACCCCGCCCGTGCCGGTCGCTCGAATGCTCCGGGAGACGAGCGTCATCAACCACTGCTCCCAGGCCAGCGCCAGCGTCTCGTAGAGCGGCAACAGCGCGGGCTGGCCGAGCAGGCGGCGCAGCTCGTCCGGCGAGACGTCGATCCTGACATCCACTCTCACGGCTGCCGGGGCTTCCCTTTGCCGACCCGGGCTACGCTCTATATCGGGAGAGGTCGGCCATTTCGACCATCGAACCGCCGTCCTCCGCGTGTCTGACGGCGTCTTGCCATCCATTTCGGGACCAGGGGTCATGCCGAATCGCCTCGCCGATGCCACGAGCCCCTATCTGCTGCAACACGAGGACAACCCGGTCGAGTGGCGTCAGTGGGACCCGCAGGCGCTCGCGGAGGCCAAGGCTCGGGACAAGCCGATCCTTTTGTCGGTCGGCTACGCAGCCTGCCACTGGTGTCATGTCATGGCGCACGAGAGCTTTGAGAATCCCGAGATCGCCGCCTTGATGAACGAGCATTTCGTCAACATCAAGGTCGACCGCGAGGAACGGCCGGACCTCGATCAGATCTACCAGCACGCGCTGGCCCTGCTCGGGCAGCAGGGCGGCTGGCCGCTCACCATGTTCCTCACGCCCGCGGGCGTGCCGTTCTGGGGCGGCACCTACTTCCCGCCCGAGTCCCGCTACGGCCGGCCGGGCTTTCCCGAGGTGCTGCAGACGGTGGCGAAGATCTGGCGCGAAGAGCGGCACAAGGTCGCGAGCAACGCCGAGCCGCTCAAGGACGCCCTGCAGCGTCTGGCCCAGCCCGCCGGCGGGGCGGCGCTGCGGCCGGAGTTCGGGGCCGAGGTGGCGAGGCGTCTCGTCCAGGCGTTCGACACCATTAACGGCGGGCTCGCCGGCGAGCCGAAGTTCCCGCAAGCACCGATCCTGGACTTTCTCTGGCGCGAGGCGCTGCACCAGGGCGACCCCGGCATCCGCCAGACGGTCCTGCACACGCTCGCCAAGATCTGCCAGGGCGGCATCTACGACCATCTCGGCGGGGGCTTCTCCCGCTACTCGGTGGACGCCCTCTGGCTGGTGCCGCACTTCGAGAAGATGCTCTACGACAACGCCCAGCTGCTCGCACTCCTGGCAGACGCGTGGGCAGACACGAAGGATCCTCTGTTCGCCGCACGGGCGCAGGAGACCGTGGGCTGGCTCGAGCGCGAGATGATGATCGAGGATGCCTTCGCGTCCAGTCTCGATGCCGACAGCGAGGGCGAGGAGGGCAAGTACTACGTCTGGGATGCGGCCGAGATCGATCGCCTGCTCGGGCCCGCCGCCGCCAAGTTCCGCCTCGCCTACGGCGTCACCGAGCGCGGCAACTGGGAAGGCAGGACGGTGCTGAACCGCCTGCATCAGCCCGGGCTCATGCCGCCGGAGAAGGAGGCGGAGTTGCGGGCGAGCGCCGACATCCTGCTCGAGGCGCGCCGGCAGCGGGTACCGCCGGGGCGTGACGACAAGGTGCTCGCGGACTGGAACGGCCTGATGATCGCCGCGCTGGCCAGAGCGTCGGCGGTCCTCGATCAGCCCCGCTGGCTGGAGCTCGCCGAGCGTGCGTTCGCGTTCGTCTGCCGAAATATGGCGAGCGGTGACCGCCTGATGCACAGCTGGCGCGAGGGCCGCGTGCTCGAACTCGCCTTCCTCGACGATTACACCCAGATGGCGGCGGCCGCGATCGCGCTGTTCGAGCACACCGGCCGCCCGGACTACCTGCGTCAGGCCGAGCGCTGGCTGGACCGGCTCGATGCCGACTACCTCGATCCCGAGCACGGCGGCTACTTCCAGACGCCCGCCGGCACCGAGATTTTGGTGCGCAGCAAGAGCGCCCAGGACGGGCCGGTCCCGTCGGGCAACGGCACGCTGGTCTCGGTCCTGGGGCGCCTGCACGTCCTGACTGGCGAGGAGCGCTACCGGCGCCGCGCGACGCAGCAGCTCGAGGTCTTCGCGGGCGAGGCGCAACGCAATCCGGTGGTGCACGCCGCGCTCCTGAGCGGCGTCCGGCTGCTCGAGCGACCGGTCCAGGTGGTCCTGGTCGGCGAGCCGTCGCAGCCCGGCTTCGAGGAGCTGCGCCGCACCGCGCTCGCAGCCCCGGCCCCGGACAAAGTCGTGTTCGCCGTCTCGCCGCAGATCGCGTTGCCCCAACGCCACCCCGCCGCCGGCAAGGGTGCGGTGGACGGTCGCGCGACCGCTTATGTCTGCCCTGGGCAGACCTGCCGTCTGCCGATCACCGTCGCCGCGGAGCTGCGCGTGGCGCTCGCGCCTGAGAGCCTGCGCGACGCGCCCGCCTGATTCGACCGAGACCCGGTCTAAGCACTTGGCGCCCGGTTCGACCGCGAGTAGGGTCCCACTGCGAGGAAACAGCCTGATCGGAGGTCGCGATGGCCGGCGTGGTTCGTGTGCATGAGACCGGTGGGCCCGAGGTCCTGCGCTTCGAGGAGATGGAGGT
>CAZXYL010000169.1:0-3242 GCA_964644915.1 uncultured Geminicoccaceae bacterium | reverse complement strand
AACAGGCCGACCACCGAGACGACCAGGACCTTGCCGCCGGGCCAGGTCGCGACGCCGGTCTCGTCCTGGGACTCGCGCTCGGCTTCGACCTGAGCGCGCGCATCCGCGGGTCGTCTGTCGCGCTCGACGACATCAGCGACTTCGGCCACCTGCTACCTCCCCATTGCCCGGCCAGAAGGTCCCCGGGGCTATGGTCGAGCACCCGAACGGCGCTGCGTGGCCGCGCCCGTCCCTGCTGTTCTGCCATTATAGAGCGAGTTCGCCCGCCGGCGTAGCGGAAGAACGCCCGCGCGGCGGGCGCGGTTCCGCTGCTCAGTGACCGGCGCTCAGGATCAGGAGGAGTCCCGCTCCCACCAGGGCCGCCGTCCAGAGCAGGTCGAGGTTGATCCAGCCGCGCCGGAGCACGGCAACGCCGACCCATTCGTAGACGAGGACCGCGATCACGCCCGTGGTGACGAGCATGGCCAGCGTGTGCACGCCGACGGCCGCGAGCGCTATGGCGAGCGAGCCGCTCGCCGTGAGATCGCCGCCGGGCGTGCCCGCGAGGCACAAGGGGATGAGGACGGGCACGAGCATGAGGCCGGCGCCGTGCGCGCTCGCCATCAGGAACGACCAGAGCACGAGGCCGGCCATGCCGGTGCGCATGCCCACCCGGACCCGGTGGCGCGAGCCGTAGAGCCCATGGTAGAGCGCCCAGCCGATCAGGACGAGGCCGCCCGCGGCCTGGATCAGCCGCTGGTCGATCACGATCCCGGCGAGCGCCACCACGGCGGCGACCAGGGCGACCGAGACCGCATGGCCGAGCGCGATCGGCAGCAGCGCCACGAGCACGATCCGGCGGCTGTCGCGGTGCAGGCCGAGCGCCACCGCGAACAGCCAGCCCATCGCGGGATTGATGCCGTGATACGCCCCGAGACCGGCCAGGGCCAGCCAGGGCCAGAGGTCGCTCACGACGCAGGGATCATCTCGGTGCAAAATGCAGGTGTCATTACGAGACCATCATGCCCGGGCAGCGCCGGGCGCGAAATTGGAATGATGCGGCAATGCGGCCCGGATATATCTCCGGGCCGGCAGCGCTCCCTCAGACCAGGACGCGCGCCACGGCGGACCACCTGCGGGCTCGAACCCGTCAGCCCTGGAGTCGCAAGCCGGCCAGCACCATTGTCATCGAACGGTTTCGGGGGCATTGCATGGGACAGTGATGATGTCAGCCAGGGATCGCCTCGGGAGCACGTCGATGCCCGCCAGCAGGTTGCAAGCCACGTTCGCCGCTCTGCTCACGGCCCTGGCTGTTGCCGCCTGCGGCTCGGCAGAGGAGCGACTGATCGAGCGTGGCTTCCCGCCCGCCTACGCCGAAGGCTACGCCGACGGTTGCGCCAGCGGCGAGGAGGCTGCCGGCGGGCTGTTCGCGGAAGGGCGGCAGGACACGAGCCGCTACGGCGCCGATGACCAGTACAACCAGGGCTGGGACGACGCTTTCGACGAATGCCGACGCGAGATGGCCGCCATGGTGTCGGACGCCCGGCGGCGCAACCCCAGCCGGGACAACTGAGAGGCGGCTGACTCGCCAGATCGCGATCGCTCCGATATCGACTGACACATGCCCCGCGGAGGATCACGCCACGCCGACATGAAGGAGCTGCGCTTCGCTGCCGCGGGCGGCCTCTGGCGGGTTGCTTTCGCCTGCGACTGGGCACGGCGGGCCGTGCTCCTGGCGGTGCAGGCCGGGCGCCGCCGCGAACAGCCAGCCCATCGCGGGATTGATGCCGTGATGCGCCCCGAGGCCTGCCAGGGCCGGTAACCCTCCAAGCTACAGGGCCTTCAGGCCGTGCACGTGGTAGGCAGCCACCGGTCGGACGAAGCCTTTCAAGGTGAGATCTCCGACCGGCTCCGCCTCGACCAGACCCTCGACCGCGGCCAGGGCGCGCTGGCTGATCAGGATTTGGCCGTCCTCGGCCTCGTCGCAAAGGCGCGAGGCGAGGTTCGAGACCGGGCCGATCGCGGCGTAGTCGAAGCGCCCCTCGAAGCCGATCCGCCCCAGCGTGGCGTAACCCTGGGCGATGCCGACGCCGAAGCCCAGCCGGTGGCCGTAGCGGTGCCAGTCGTGGGACAGCTCGCCGATCCGGGCCCGCATTTCCAGGGCCATGCGCACGGCGCGCGCCGCGGGGTCCGGGCACGGCAGCGGGTCGTTGAACAGCACCACGAGCCCATCGCCCACGAACCGCTCCAGGGTCCCCTCATGGCGAAAGATCAGCGCCCCCAGCGCCTCGTGGTACTGCCGCAGGACGCTCATCACCTCCTCGGGCTCGGCGGTCTCGGCAAACGCGGTGAAACCGCGCAGGTCGCAGAACACCACGGTGACCTCGCGCCGGTGGCTCTCGAGCAGACGCTCGTCGCCGGCGGAGACCAGCAGCTCGACCACCTGCGGCGCCAGGAACCGCTTCAGCTGGCCGAGCCGTTCGAGCAGGCCGAGCTGCTCGGCGACCCGTTGCTCGAGGGTGCGATTCCAGGCCTCGAGCTGCTGCGCCTGCTCCTGGACCTGGTCGTGCAGCGCCTTGACGCGCAGGATCGAGCGCACCCGCGCCACCAGCGCGGCGTGGTCGACCGGCTTGGTGATGTACTCGTCGCCCCCGGCATCCAGGCCCGCCACGATGTCGTTCGGGTCCGCCTTCGCCGTCACCAGGATGATCGGCATGAAGGGCAGGCCGGCGTCGCCCTTCAGCTCCCGGCAGACCTGGATGCCGTCCTTGCCCGGCATCATGACGTCGAGGAGGACGAGATCCGGCGTCTGCTGCCGGGCGACGAGCAGCGCCTCGTCGCCGTCGGTCGCGGTGACGGTCTCGTAGCCCTGGCGCGCGAGACGGGTCTCCAGGATCTCGAGGTTCGCCGGGTTGTCGTCGACGATCAGGATCCGCGCCGGCTCGCGCATCACGCTCGACCCTGAGGCTCGCCGAGAAAGCTGCGCACGGCAGCGAGCAGTTCGCGTGGGCTGAAGGGCTTCGCGATGTAGGCGTCGCAGCCTGCCGCCCGCGCCTTATCATCGTCGCCGCTGAGCGCGTAGGAGGTGACGACGATGATCGGGACCGACTGCAGCTCGGGGTCAGCCTTGATCCGCCGGGTCGCCTCGTAGCCGTCGAGCACCGGCAGCTGAATGTCCATGAGGATCAGATCCGGCCGGTGCGCCCTGGCCAGGCGCACTCCCGCCTCGCCGTCCTCGGCCTCGATCAGCTCGTAGCCGGCGC
>CAZXYL010000168.1:0-3017 GCA_964644915.1 uncultured Geminicoccaceae bacterium | reverse complement strand
TTGGACGACGCGGACCGCTGGCCGTGGCTCGACCGGCTGAGCCGGGCGATCGAGGAGTGGCTGAGCGAGGGGCGGGACGTGGTGCTCGCCTGCTCGGCGCTCAAGCAGAGCTATCGCGACCGGCTCGCGGCCGGCCGCCCGGACGTGCACTTCGTCTGGCTCAAGGGCGACGAGGGGCTGATCCGGGCGCGACTCGAGCTGCGCCGCGGGCACTACATGCCGCCGGCCCTGCTGCCGAGCCAGCTCGCGGCGCTCGAAGAGCCGGCGGATGCGATCGTGATCGACATCGCCGCACCGCCCGATGCGATCGTGACGGAGATCCGCAAGAGGCTGGAGCGCTTCGCGAAGGCGCCGAAGCAGCCCGGTCCTGATCGGAGCTAGAGCGCGTCGGGGCGCGCGCCGCGCCAGAGGGTGGCGAGCAGGGACAGCGCGACCGCAGGGTCCTCGACCCAGCGGCAGCCGGCGCGATTGGCGATGTCGGTCAGAACCGGCGCCAGCTGGGAGAGGAAGTAGTCGCCGAGGACCACCCGGCCCGCGGCGGTCTCGATCGCATAGACGTCGACCGAGAGCTGCGGCCAGGGCAGCCCCAGGCGGTACCGCTCGGTGCGGTGGCGCACCGCTTTGATCTCGGACCAGTGCACGTCGAGACGCTGCACCGGCAGGGCCGGGATCAGGCGCCAGCTCGGGGCGGTGACGCGCAGGGCTTCAGGCGCGAGCTCGATCTGCGTCGCCCAGCCGACGAAGCCATAAGCGGTGGCGAACAGGCCGCAGAGCGCCAGCGGGAGCGCCACGGCGAGCAGGCCGAACCAGGAATCCCAGAACACGAAGACGGCGCAGAGCGCCAGGACGCTGCCGGCGCCGCCGAGCGCGAGCAGCAGGCCGCCGCCCAGCCGCTCGCCGTAGCGGGCGGCCGCGAGCGGACCTTCGGATCGCAGCGTGCGCGCCGCGGAGACGCCGAACATTGCGCTTCTCCCCCTGGAATCCTTGGCAGGATACCGGCCCAGGGTCACCGTGGCGTTAAGTCGGAACCCGTTGGGGGTGCCGGCCTCGGTCAGAGCGCGTCGAGCGCCAGCGCCAGTGCCCGGTCGACGCTGGCGAGACGGATCGCGGCGCGATCGCCCGGGAAGATCGCGCGCGCGTGCCGGGTCGGGTGGCTGCGCCGGGCCACGGCCAGGTGCACGAGGCCCACGGGCTTGGCGGGCGTGGCGCCGCCGGGGCCGGCGATGCCGGTCACGGCGATCGCGAGGTCGACCGGCGCGCGCGCGAGCGCACCCTCGGCCATCGCGCGGGCGACCTCCTCGCTGACCGCGCCCAGGCGAACCAGGAGATCGCCCGGCACGCCCAGCAGCTCCTGCTTGGCACGGTCGTCGTAGGTGACGAAGCCGCGCTCGACCACGGCGGAGGAGCCCGCGATCTCGGTCAGACACGCGACGATGAGGCCGCCGGTGCAGGATTCGGCGGTCGCGAGGTGCAGGCCCTGGACGCGGCAGCGCTCGAGCAGCGCGCGGGCGAGATCGAGGCTCGGTGGGGGGAAGATCACAGCCATGCCACCAGCAGCCAGAGCGCCGCGCCGGCGTAGATCGCGGCCACGACGTCGTCGATCATGACGCCGATGGCGCCACCCATGCGGCGGTCGAGCCAGTTGACCGGCCAGGGCTTCATGACGTCGGCGACCCGGAAGAAGACGAAGCCCAGCGCGTAGACCAGCGGGTCGAGCGGCATGAAGGCGAGCGTGAGCCACTGCGCCGCGACCTCGTCGATGACCACCGGCCCAGGGTCGTGGACCTGGACGGCCTCCATGTACTTCGCCGATGCCCAGAGGCCGATCACGAAGACCGCGGCCGCCGCCGCGACCACGAGCCACGGCCCGCCGATGCTGGCGAGCACCCAGGCGAACGGCAGGGCGGCGAGCGAGCCCCAGGTCCCGGGCATGGCGGGGAGCAGGCCCGAGCCGAACCAGGTCGCGAGCCAGAACGCAGCACCCGGCCGGTGCAGCGGCGATGGGACCTGGCGCAGGCGTGATGGGACCCGGCGTAAGCGGCTCGCGCGTCTGAGCGTGCCTCGGATCACGGCAGCAGCACCGTGGCCACGGCCTGCGCCGCGATGCCCTCGCCGCGACCGGTGAAGCCCAGCCGCTCGGTGGTGGTCGCCTTGACGCTCACGCGGTCCGGCGCGAGCTTCAGCAGTTCGGCGAGGCGCGCGACCATGGCGGGCCGGTGCGGCCCGATCCGCGGCTGCTCGCAGATCAGCGTGACGTCGACGTGCGAGATCCAGCCCCCGGCTTCCTCGATCAGGCGCACGGCGTGGCGCAGGAACTGTGAGGAGTCGGCGCCGGCCCAGCGCGCCTCCGACGGCGGGAAGTGGGTGCCGATGTCACCCGCGCCGATCGCGCCCAGCAGCGCGTCGGTGAGCGCGTGCAGGCCGACGTCGGCATCGGAATGGCCGATCAGGCGGAAGGGCGCCGGCACACGCACCCCCAGCAGCACGAGCCCGTCGCCCGGTACGAGGCGGTGGACATCGAAGCCCAGGCCGGTGCGCGGGCGCAGGCCTCCGGCGAGCAGCCGCTCGGCGCGGGCGAGATCCTGCGCCTCGGTGATCTTGAGGTTGATCTCGTCACCCGGGACGACGGTGACCGGGAGGCAGGCGGCCGCGGCGATCGCGGCATCGTCGGTCATGGCGGCGCCCTCGAAGGTGCGGTGCGCGTCCAGGATAGCGCCAAAAGCGAAGCCCTGGGGCGTCTGCGCGCGCCAGAGCCCGGCGCGATCGACGGTCGCGCTCACCACGCCGCCCGCCACCTGCTTCAAGGTGTCGGTGACCGGCAGGGCGGGCAGGACCGCGGGGGCGCGCGCGAGCGCGTCGAGCACGCGGTCGATCACGGCCGCGCTCACCAGCGGCCGCACGCCGTCGTGCACCAGGACCAGCTCCGGTGCCTCGCCGGTGAGGCTCTCGAGGCCGAGCCGGACCGAATCCTGGCGCGCGGCACCCCCCGGGACGGGGTCGAGCAGGTCGAGCCCGGC
>CAZXYL010000167.1:0-10839 GCA_964644915.1 uncultured Geminicoccaceae bacterium | reverse complement strand
CCGCGGCCCGGCAACACGGGCGGCGCGCCGGCCCGGCTGCCCTTCTCGCCCGAGCATTTCGAGCCTGCCCGGCGCACGCTCGGCCAGCTCTATCCGGTGCTCGGCCGCGCCGCGCTGGCGGACAGCGGCAATCTCCTCGTCGCCTGCACGCCCGACGGCTTCCCGATCCTCGGGCCGTCGACGGTCGCGCGGGGGTTCTGGGCCGCGCTCGCGGTGCCGCTCGCGCAGGCAGGGGGCGTGGGGCAGGCGCTCGCGCAGTGGATCGCGGCGGGCGATCCCGGGATCGACCTCGCGCCGGCGGACCTCGCGCGCTTCCATCGGCACCAGACGACCCGGCCGTACGTGCGCACCCGCGCGCGCGATCAGTACCGACGGATGTGGGCGATCCGGCATCCGCACGATCAGATCGAGACGCCGCGCCGGCTGCGGCGCAGCCCGTTTCATCAGCGCCTCGAGGCGATGGGCGCGGTCTTCTTCGAGAGCGCCGGCTGGGAACGGCCGCAGTGGCTCGAGAGCAACGCCGGCCTGCTCGCTCGCAACCGGCCGAACCGCGACCCGTGGGCCGCGCGCAACTGGTCGCCGGTCCAGGGTGCGGAGCACCGCCATGTGCGCGAGCGCGTGGCGCTGTTCGATCTCACGGCGCGGGTCGAGATCGAACTCACGGGCAGCGGCGCGCCGAGCTTTCTGCAGCGCCTCGCCAGCACCGACCTCGACCGGCCGACCGGCCGGATCGTGCGCGCGCTCATGCTCAACCCGCACGGCGGCATCGAGGCGGACGTCGCGATCGCCCGGCTGGGGCCGGAGCGGTTTCTCCTCGTCACGGGCGCCGCCAATGGCATGCGCGATCTCGCCTGGCTGCAAAGGCACGCCCCGGGCGACGGCAGCGTGCAGATCCAGGACGTGAGCTCCGCCACCTGCACGCTCGGGCTCTGGGGGCCGCGCGCCCGCGAGGTGCTGCAGGCGGTGACCGGGGACGACGTCTCGGCGAAAGCCTTCCCGGAGTCCGAGGCCAGGCAGATCACGATCGGCTACGTGCCGGCGCTCGCCTGGCGCGTTGCGCCTTTGGGCGAGATCGGCTGGGAGATCCAGGCGCCGGTCGAATGCGGCATCGAGCTCTGGGACCGGCTCTGGCAGGCCGGCGAGCCGCACCAGATCATCGCCGCCGGCCTGGGCGCCTTCGACAGCCTGCGCCTGGAGAAAGGGCGGCGGGTCTGGGGCGCCGAGATCGGCCCCGAGATCAACCCCATCGAGGCCGGGCTCGGCGACCTGGTCGATCTCGAGAAGGGCGAGTTCATCGGCCGCGAGGCGGCGCGCCGGAACAAGGATCAGAGCCCGCAGCGCCTGCTCTGCTGCCTGATCCTCGACGAGCCCGACGCCGTGGTTGCGGGCGAGGCGCCGATCGCGCACGACGGCGAGGTCGTGGGCTGGGTGGCCAGCAGCAACTACGGCTACTCGGTCGACAAGGCCATCGCGTATGGCTTCCTGCCGGCCGCACATGCCCAGCCCGGGGCCCGCCTCGAGATCGAGTGGGCCGGTCGGCGCCTGCCCGCGACGGTCGCCAAGGAGCCGCTGTTCGATCCCCAGGGCCGCCGGCTGAAGGCGTGAGGTTCTGCCGCGGCCGTGACCACGCGCAGTCTCAGCTCGCTCCGCCACCGGCTCTTTCTCGCGCTCGAGCCGCCGGCCCGCGCCGGGGCGAAGCTCCCGCGCTCGGTCCGCTGGCTCTGTCTCGCCCTGGATGCGGCGCTGGTGCTGCTTATCCTGGCCAGCGTCACCGCCGTGGTGCTGGAATCGGTGCCGCGCCTGGCCGCGCGCCATGCCCTGGGTTTCCGGGCGTTCGAGCTCCTGGTCATCGCCGTGTTCACGATCGAGTACGGGCTGCGGGTCTGGGTCGCGCCCGAGGCGCCCGAGCGGCAAACCGAGCCCCCATGGCGGGCGCGGCTGCGCTACATGGCGACGCCCATGGCCTGGATCGATCTGGTCGCGATCCTGCCTTTTTACCTGAGCTTCGTGCTGCCCTGGGATCTCACCGTCCTGCTGGTCGCGCGGGTGCTGCGGCTGTTCAAGCTCGCGCACTACTTCCCGCCCATGGCGCTTCTGCTGCGCGTGCTCGAGAACGAGCTCAAGCCGATCTTCGCCGCGCTGTTCACGCTGGCGCTGCTGATGATCATCGCGGCGAGCCTCGTGTACTGGGCGGAGCATGAGGTGCAGCCGGAGGCGTTCGGCAGCATCCCGGATGCGATGTGGTGGGCGGTCGTGACGCTGACCACGGTGGGCTACGGTGACGTGACGCCGGTGACGCTGCCCGGCCGCGTCGTGAGCGGCGTGATCATGGTCCTGGGCGTCGGCATGGTGGCGCTGCCGGCGGGCCTCCTGGCTTCGGGCTTCGCCGACGAGCTGCACCGGCGACGCGCCGAATTCGGGGCCGAGGCCAGGCGCCAGCTGGCCCAAGGGCGTCTGGACGAGCGGCACCAGGCGAGACTTGACGAGGTCGGCGAATCCCTGGGCCTGAACGAGGAGCAGATCCGGGAGATCCTGGCCGGGGTGGCCGGCCGGCGCCCGCCCGGCCCCCTGATCTGCCCGCACTGCGGCCGGTCGATCCCTGCGCAGTCGGACGCCCCGACGCTATCGTGATCCGACGGCCACGACGCGCGCCGGTCGGACCGGCCGCGTTCAGAAGCCGTACAGCGCCGCCGGGTTGTCGACCAGGATGCGCTCGCGCGTCGCCGCGTCCGGCGCCCAGTCGAGCAGGAGATCGAGGGCGAGCACGTCGTCGCGCGCGTGCGAAACCTTCTGCCCCGGGTGCGGCCAGTTCGTGGCCCAGAGCATGCGCTCGGGTGCCGCCTCGACCAGCGCACGGGCGAGCACCGAGACGTCCTCATAGCGCGGCGGGCCGGATTTCGAGCTCTCGTAAGGGGCCGACAGCTTGACCCAGACCCGGCCCGAACCGACCAGGCCCAGGAGGCAGCGGAACGAGGGGTGATCCGGCGGGACCGGATCGTGGAAGCGCCCGACGTGGTCGATCACGAGCGTGCCGGGCAGGCGCCGGAGCATGGCCTCGCGCGCGGCGAGCTCATGGCCGTTGCACTGCAGCTGGACGTGCCAGCCGAACGGGTGCACGCGGGCCGCCATCTCCTCCAGGATCTCCCAGGGCAGCACGCCGCCTTTGAACATGTGGAAGCGGATGCCGCGAGCGCCGGCCCGGGTCAGCCGGTCCAGCTCGTCGTCGGGCCCGGACCGGTCCACCACGACCACGGCGCGGGCGGCCGGGCCGAGCGCCGCCACCGCGTCCATGGTGCAGCGGTTGTCCGTGCCATAGGCGGTGGGCTGGACCACGACCACGCGCTCGAGCCCGAGGCGCTCCTGGACCCCTCGGTAGTCGGCGACGGTGGCGGGCGGCGGCAGGAAGGCCGCGGTCGGCGCCACCGGGTAGCGGTCCTCGGTGTCGTAGAAGTGCATGTGGCAGTCGCAGGCGCGCGGCGGCGCCTTCAGCTTCGGCTCCCTCTCGTCCATGGCTTCCCTCCCGGTCCCGGTTCTATTCCAGGCGCACGAGGCGCCGGGCGCGAGCGGCGTTGACCGCGCCCTCGGGCACTTGGCCCTTCAGGATGACCTCGACCTGACGCGTCGTCTCGAGCGCCTGGTGCTCGATCGCCTGGGGCACGAGGCCGCCGACGTGCGGGGTCGCGATCACGTTCGGCAGGCGCGCGAGGTGGGGCGATGGCATCTGATCCGGCGCGCGGCCGACGTCCATGGCGCAGCCGGCGATCCCGCCCTCGCGCAGCACCCGCTCCAGCGCCCCCTCGTCGATCAGGTTGCCGCGGCTGACGTTGACGAGATACGCGCTCCGCTTCATGCGCGCGAGCTCGCCGGCCCCGATCAGGTTCTCGGTCTCGGGCGTCGCGATGGCGAGCACGACCACGAAATCGGATTCCGCCAGCAGCGTGCCGAGCTCGGTCCTGGTCACCTCGGGAGGCACGTCCTCGACGTAGGGATCGCTCACCAGCACCCGCATCTCGAGCGCCCGGCCCAGCTCTGCGAGCCGGCGCCCGATGCTGCCGTAGCCGATCACGCCCAGCGTCGCCCCCGCGAGCTGCGTTCCCATGCGCGCCGCCGGCACCTCGCCCGCGCGGTAGGCGAGCGTGGCATCCGCGACGCCGCGCGCCAGCGCCACCATGCAGCCCAGCGTCAGCTCGGCCACGGAATCGATGAAGCCGGGGCTCGCGCGGGTCACCAGCACCCCGTTGGCGGATGCCGCGTCGACGTCGATGTTGCGGATGTCGACGGCGCAGCGCACGAAGGCGACGAGGTCCGGCAGGCGCTCGAAGACCGCCGCCGGCGCTTCGGTCACCCGGTAGGAGACGATGATCTCGCAGCCCTTCGCGAGCTCGATCAGCCGCTCGGTCGAGAGCGGCCCACCGGTCTCGTTGAGGCGCACCTCGCCCAGCTCGCGCAGCCGGGCGAGCGCCTGGTCGCCGTAATACTGCGCACGCGCCTCGTCGTCGTGGGTGAGGAAGATCGTCGCCATGGCGCCTGCCCCCGCGGCCGTCCTGGCGCGGTGCTACCAGCATCGACGCCGCTCCGCCAGGGGCGATCGGCCGCGAGGCCATGGACAAACCGGCCCCGTCTCCTATGCATAAGGCAGGAGCGCGCAAAGGGATCGGGTCGGGTGGAGCAAGATCGCGCCATGAGGGCGCTGTACGGCTTTCTTTTCGCCCTCGGCCTGGCGCTGGCGCCGGCGGTCGCGGCCGGGCAGGAGGGCGCCGGGGTCCAGCAGGACCTGGTCGACGACGATCTCTTCGTCACCGGACGCTCGGTCGAGGTCGGCGCCGCGATCGCGGGCGACCTGTTCGTGGCCGGCGGCTGGGTCGACGTCCGGGCGGAGGTCGAGGACAATGTGGTCGCCGCGGGCGGCGTCGCGGACATCGCCGGCAGCGCCGGCAGCGACGTGCTCGCCGCCGCCGCCATGCTGGATGTGAGCGCGGCGATCGGCGAGAACCTGGTTGCGGCCGGCGGCATCGTGCGTGTGGACGGGCCGGTCGCCGGCAAGCTGTTCGCCGGGGCCGCGCGCATCCGGCTCGGGCGCCCGGCCGCGATTCAGGGCAAGGCCTGGCTCGCCGGCGGCTCGATCGAGGTCGCCGGGACCATCAGAAACGACGCCGTGATCGGCGCCGGCCGGGTCCTGGTGCGCGGCCGCATCGAGGGCGATCTCGAGGTGACGGCGCTTTCGCTCGAGCTCACCGACGGCGCCCACGTGGGCGGCCGGCTGGTCTACTACGGGCCGGACCCGCCGACCATTGCCGAGGGTGCGGTGGTCGAGGGCGAGGTCGTGCACGAGTACGAGCCCAGGGCGGAGGACGAGCCCGCGGAGGCCGCAGGGCCGCCCATCTTCTGGCTCCTGATCACGCTCGGCCTCGGCCTGCTCCTGGATTTCACCCTGCCGCGCTACGTGCGCAGCGCCAGCGCGCGGCTCGGCTCGCACCCCTTCGCGTGCTTCGGCCTCGGGCTCAGCGTCCTGGTGGTGACGCCCGTGGTCATCCTCATCCTCATCATCTCGATCCTCGGCATCGCGATCGGCATCGCCGCGATCGCCGCCTACGGTACGCTGCTCCTGCTCGGCCCCGTGATCGCCCTGTTCGCCGCCACCGACCTGATCGTCGGCCGCCTCTGGCCGGCGGCCACGCGCACGCCTGCCCGCCGTCGCCTCGCCTTCATCGGGACGCTCGCAGCCATCGGGCTGCTCGGCTGGGTGCCCTATGTCGGCACGCCGCTGCTCTGGCTCATGACGGTGCTCGGGCTTGGCGGGTCGAGCTGGCAGCTGTACGAGAGCGTGCGTGCGGAACCGGCGGGCGTCCGCGCAGACACCGGCGCGGGCGCATCGCCGTGAGCGGGATACCGTCTGGATGAGGGTTGGGAGATCACCATGTCGTTTGCCCGGATCTTGAGCGCCGACGACGCCGCGCGACTGATTCCGGACGGGGCCGTCGTGAGCATCAGCTCGTCGAGCGGTCTCAATACGCCGGATCGCGTGCTCCGCGCCGTCGGCGAGCGCTTCGCCGCCGAAGGCCGCCCGCGCGAACTCACCACCCTGCATCCGATCGGCACGGGCGACATGTACGGCATCAGGGGCATCGACCACCTGGCGCAGCCGGGGCTTCTCAAGCGCGTGATCGCCGGCAGCTACCCGAGCGGCCCGTCCTCCCTGCCCTCGCCCGAGATCTGGAAGCTGATCGCCGAGGATGCGGTCGAGGCCTACAACCTGCCGAGCGGCCTGATCTTCGATCTGCACCGCGACGCCGCCGCCGGCCGCCCGGGCGTGCTCACCAGGACCGGGCTCGACACCTTCGTCGACCCGCGCCGCGAGGGCGGCAAGATGAACCGGGCCGCGCGCGAGGACCTCGTCCGCGTGATCGAGCTCGACGGCGAGGAGTGGCTCTACATCAAAGCGGTACGCCCGGACGTCGCGATCATCCGCGGCACCACCGCCGATGCCCGCGGCAACATCTCCATGGAGCACGAGGCGGCGCCGCTCGGTGCCCTCGACCTGGCGCTCGCCGCCCGCAACTGCGGCGGCCTCGTGATCGCGCAGACAAAGCGCCTCGCCGGCAGCATCCCGACCCGCGAGGTGCACGTCCCGGGCACGCTGGTCGATGTCGTCGTGATCGATCCCGAGCAGATGCAGGCGACCGGGACGGTCTACGACCCCGGGCTCTCCGGCGAGATCCAGGTCGATCTCGGCTCGCTCGACCCGGTGCCGTTCGGCCCTGAGAAGGTGATCGCGCGGCGCGCGGCCATGGAGCTGCACACAGGTGACGTCGCGGCGCTGGGGTTCGGTGTCTCGGCCGAGCTGCCGCGCATCCTCCTCGAGGAGGGCCTGCACGGCCAGGTCACCTGGACCATCGAGCAGGGGCCGGTGGGCGGCATCCCGGTCAACGGCTTTCCCTTCGGCTGTGCGCTCAACGCCGATGCGATCATCTCCTCGCCGCACCAGTTCACCTTCTTCCAGGGCGCCGGGTTCGACTGCGCCTTCCTCTCCTTCCTGCAGCTCGACGCGGTCGGCAACGTCAACGTCTCGAAGCTCGGTGCCCGGCCGTATCTGACCGCGGGGGTGGGCGGCTTCATCGACATCACCTCGGCCGGCCGCCGGCTCGTGTTCAGCGGCACCTTCACCACCGGCGGCCTGCAGCTCGGTATCCAGGACGGCGGGCTCCGGATCCTCGAGGAGGGCAAGATCCAAAAGCTCGTGCCGGAGGTGGAGCAGGTCACCTTCAGCGGCCGGCGCGCGCGCGAGCAGGGCCAGGAGGTGACGGTGGTGACCGAGCGCTGCGTGCTGCGGCGCACGGGCGGCGGGCTCGAGGTCGCGGAGATCGCGCCCGGCGTCGACCTCGAGCGGGACGTGCTCGCCCGGGCCGGGATGCCGCTCGCGGTCAGCCCCGACCTCGCGCCCATGGACCCGCGCCTGTTCCGCCCCGAGCCCATGCGCCTCACACTCGGCCCCGAACGGCCGCACGGCCGCCCGGCGTGAGCCGGGCGTGATCGCGCACGCGCGGCCACGAGATCTGCTATGGTGCGGGCATGAGCGAGATCATCTTCAACATCGAAGAGGCACCGGAAGGCGGCTATGTCGCCCGCGCGCTGGGCCATCCGATCTTCACCGAGGCCGACAGCCTGCCGGAGCTGCGCGAGGCCGTGCGGGACGCGGTGCGCTGTCACTTCGAGGACGAGGAGCGGCCGCGGCTCATCCGCCTGCATTTCGTCCGCGAGGAAATCATCGCAGCGTGAGGCTGCCACGCGACGTCAGCGGACCGCAGCTGGTCAAGGCGTTGGCACGGGTAGGCTATGATGTGACGCGGCAAACCAGCGGCCATGTGCGCCTCACGACGCGTCAGGGAGGGCAGCACCACGTCGCGGTTCCCAACCATGTGGCGCTCCGGATCGGCACCCTGGCGGGGATCGTCGGCGAGGTCTCACGTCACCTCGGGATCAGCCGGGACGACTGCTGCGCAGGCTGTTCCCTTGAGCTTCTTGGTCCTGCCCACTGCTAGCCAAGCGCGCGGGCATCGGCTATCACAGAGAGCAGGGTAACCAAGAAGCACGGGAGGTCTGACATGACCACATTCATGCGCACGGCAACTGCGATCGCGGTGGGCACAGCCTTCGCGTTCGGCGGCGCCACGGCCACGCTCGCCCAGACCATCACCCTGGTCGGCGCCAGCCAGTTCGACGAGGACCACGCCTTCACCAAGACGATGCGCAAGTTCGAGGAGCTGGTGAAGGAGTATTACGACGGGCCGGAGGAGGTGGAGTTCGTCCTGCACCTGAACTCCGAGCTCGGCCTGGAGAAGGACTACTTCGCCTACATGAGCCAGGGCATCTCGGTCGACTATGCGGTGGTGGCGCCCTCGCACATGTCGACCTTCTCGCAGATGGCGCCGCTCATGGACATGCCGTTCCTGTTCCGCGACCTCGACCACTGGAACAAGGTCCTGGACGAGGACGGGCTGCAGCCGATCGCCGACGACGTCCTCGAGAAAGCCGACGTGATGCTGATCGGCTACGCCGGCGGCGGCACCCGGCATCTGATCGTGAACAAGCCGGTCGAGACCATGGCGGACCTGGAGAACCTGCCGATCCGGGTCATGGGCGCGCCGATTCAGACCCGGATGTTCGAGGCGATCAAGGCGGCACCCACCGTGATCGCCTATGACGAGGTCTACAACGCGATCCAGACCGGCGTGATCGACGCCGCCGAGAACGAGGCCGCCGGTCTCGAGCAGATGAAGTTCTACGAGGTCGGCCCGCACATCTCGCTCACGGCGCACGCGATCACCGTCCGGCCCTTGTGCTTCTCGGGCAAGACCTTCGCGACGCTGCCCGAGGGCCTGCAGGAGGCGATCGTGCGCGCTGGCCGCGAGGCCGGGGCCTTCGGGCGCGAGATCGAGTCCACCGAGGACGCCGAAAAGCTCGCCATGATGGAGGAGCAGGGCTGGATCGAGACCCACGAGTTCCTGGACCGCGAGGAGCTGCTCGAGCTCTCCGCGCCGGTCAAGCAGGCTTACGCCGAGGAGCTGGGGGCTGGCGAGGTCCTCGAGGCCGTGAACGAGATCGAGTAGTCGTTGGATTTGCACGGGCCCGGTCACGTGGCCGGGCCCGTGTCGCGCCCAGAACAGAGATCCGCCTGTGATCAAGAAGGTCCTCGACCTTTATTACCGATTACTTCAGATCGCGATCACGTTATTGATGTTCGCTCTGATCGTGCCGGTGAGCATGCAGATCCTCTCCCGCTACACGGGCCTGATCCCGCGCTACATCTGGACCGAGGAGATCGCGCGCTTCTGCTTCATCTGGATCATCATGCTGGGCGCGATGATCGCGGTGCGCGACGGCACCCACTTCGACGTTGACGTGCTGCCCAAAGGCTCGCCCCGTGCCCAGGCCTGGAGCCGCATCTTCGTCCATCTGGCGATGGGGGTGGCCTGCATGATCTTCTTGATCTACGGCTACAGCTTCGCCCAGTTCGGGGCCTTGCAGCGCTCCGAGATCGCGGGCCTGCCGATGCTCACGATCTACGTCGCCTGGCCGCTCGCCGGGGCCACCATGGCGCTGTTCCTGCTCGAGAAATTCGCAGAGGACATAAGGATCCTGCGCGGCGAGCTGCCGCCGCCGCCCCACGAGATCCCGCGCGCCGAATGACCGCCCACGACCGCGCCCTCACCCCGCGCCCGGCGGAGCCCGGCCGATGAGCCCGGGCGAGGTGGCCCTCATCCTGTTCGGCGTCTTCGCCATCCTGGTGCTGCTGCGGGTCCCGGTGGCCTTCGCGCTCGGCCTCGCCTGCATCCCGGTCTTCTTCATCGAGCCGCGGCTCACGCCGTTCGTGCTCATGGCCGAGATGTTCAAGTCCTACAACGCCTTCGTCCTGCTCGCGGTGCCGTTCTTCCTGCTCGCCGCCAACCTGATGAACGCGGCCGGGATCACCGATCGCCTGATCGACTTCGCGCGCGCGATCGTCGGCCACCTGCCGGGCGGGCTCGGCCACATCAACGTCGTCGTCTCGATGCTGTTCGCCGGCATCTCCGGCTCATCGACCGCGGATGCCGCGGGCATCGGCTCGCTGCTCATCCCGCAGATGAAGAAGCAGGGCTATTCGGCGAGCTTCTCGGTCGCGATCACTGCCTGCTCCTCGGTCATGGGCGTGATCATCCCGCCGTCCATCCTGATGGTCGTCTGGGGCGGGCTCATGTCGGTCTCGATCGGCGGGCTGTTCCTCGCCGGCGTCGTGCCGGGGCTCCTGATCGCGCTCTCGATGATGGCGACGGTCTACGTCTACGCGAAGCTCTACGGCTACCCGATCTACGCGCGCAGCAGCCTGCGCGAGGCCGTGCTCGCCTTCGCCCGGGCGATCCTCGCCCTCATGACGCCGATCATCATCGTGGGCGGCATCGTCGGCGGCTTCTTCACCCCGACCGAGGCCTCGGTCGTGGCGGTGGTCTACTCAATCGTCCTCGGCCTGTTCGTGTTCCGCAGCATCGGGCCGGCCGAGTTCCCCAAGGTGCTCTACAACTCCGCCCGCTTCGCCGCGATCTCGCTGTTCTGCATCGGCACGGCCTCGGCCTTCGGCTGGGCGCTCGCCTATTTCCAGATCCCGCGCGCGCTGGTGGCCGAGATCGAGGCCATGGGCCTGGGCCTGATCGGCACCGGCATCATGGTGGCCGCGGCGTTCCTGATCATCGGCATGTTCATCGACGCCATCCCGGCGATCATCATCCTCGGCACCGTGCTCTCGCCGGTGGCGGCCGCGGTCGGCATGCACCCGATCCACTTCGCCATCATCGGCGTGGTCTCGCT
>CAZXYL010000166.1:0-4612 GCA_964644915.1 uncultured Geminicoccaceae bacterium | reverse complement strand
AGGCGCGCCCCGATTGCTGCGAGAACTTCGGTGTTGTTCGGGTTAAGGGTCAGTGCCTTTTCGGCCTCAATGCGAAACGCTTCCGTATCGTTCATGAAATAGTGTACGTTCGCTAGAGAAAAATGCGCGATTTGGGAAGCGGGATCAATCTCCAGCGCCCGCCGTGCCGCGTAGTCCGCTCGCTTCAGCGCGTCGGGCGGCCCCGCGTACTCTGTCCAGTATTGGTCTACATAGACGTAAGCTAAATTGGCCCAAGCATCCGCGTAGGTCGGGTTGCGCTCGACCGGGTAGAGATCGGCCCAAGGCTCCTCTTCGGCCGCGAACGCCCGGCCGCCGAGCGCGAGGCCGCCGGCGAGCAGGATCGGCCCGGCCGCGATGCCCTTGATCAGCTGGCGGCGCTGCCGGAACAGGGCTTCGGGGGTCGCGGCGCTCTCGGGCAGTTCCCAGCCGCGCCGCCGCTTGATCAACATCGGATGCTTCCCTTCGCTTGCCGCTTGCGGGCGAGAACCTATCGCGTTTGCCGGCCAGGGCAAATCACGGCTCGGTTAGTGCGCCGCCTGCCGGCTTTGCACGATCTTAATCCGATGCTGCAAAGATCGGGTCCATGAGCAAATGCGAGCACCTCGAGCACTACCGGGAATTCGGTTACGCCGTGATCAAAGGCGTGTTCGGCGCCCACGAGATCGCGGAGCTGGCGCTCGCCTTCGATCGGATGCGGGCCCAGGGCCTGCGCCACCCGGCGAGCTTCCGCCACGGCAACGTCCTCTTCCGCCTGGGCGAGGACGCCCGGCTCGGCCGCATCCTGCGCATGGTGCAGTGGCCGTCCTACCTCGACCCGGTCCTGGCCAGCTATCGCACCGATCCCCGGCTGCTCGCGATCCTGGCCCCCCTGCTCGGCCGCGACCTCAAGCAGATCATCAACCAGATGCACTGGAAGCCGCCGGGTGCCAGGGCCGAGTTCGGCTACCACCAGGACATCCGCTTCCGGCGCCCCCGCGAGGCCTATCGGGAACCCGCGACCTCCTATGTCCAGACCGGGATCGCGCTCGACCCGCATCGGCGCGAGAACGGCGCCATGACCGTCATCCCCGGCAGCCATCGCCTGGGCGAGCTGGAGTTCGAGGGCCAGGCGCGCGTCATGAGCCGGGCGCTCAGCGACGACGACCTGATCGGGCTGGGGCTCGATCCGGCGACCAAGGTCGACCTCGAGCTCGACCCGGGCGATGTCGCCCTCTGGCACCTGTACACGATCCACGGCTCGGGCCCGAACCGATCGAAGGGCGACCGGCGCTTCTACCTCAACGGCTACGTGATCGCAGAGAACTGCGATCGCGGCGAATGGGCCTTTCGCGACGGCCTGCCCTGCCAGCTCGGCGCGCCGGTCCTGGTGCACTACGAGGACCTCCATACCCGCCCGGAGCCGCACTACGTCGAGTAGCCGCCCGGTCGGGGGGCTCGGTCGTCCCCCACGGGTCGAGCAGCGCCTTGGCGTCCTTCAGGTCTGGCCGCACCCGGGGGTGGTGTATCGGCCGGGGATCTGTGATTAAATGACGGGCAGGGCGGCGAAGGGGAGGTCACGAAGATGGCCGTGCGTCTGCAGGAGAGAAAGGCCGAGCTGATCGACCGCGTCATCGACCGGCTGCACGACAAGCTGTCGGAGCGCCAGGCCGAGCTCGCCGAGGTGTTTCTGCGCCACTATTACCGCTCGGTGGCCCCGGTCGATCTGATCGATCGCGATCCGCTCGACCTCTACGGCGCCGCGCTGGCGCACTTCCGCTTCGCCGAGCAGCGGCCGCCCGGCCGGGCCCGAATCCGGGTCTACAACCCGCAGATCGAGCAGCACGGCTGGCAGTCGACCCACACCGTGGTCGAGATCGTGAACGACGACATGCCGTTCCTGGTCGATTCGGTGAGCATGGCGCTCAACCGCCTGGGGCTCGTGATCCACCTCACCATTCACCCGGTGATCCCGGTGCGGCGGACGCCCGAGGGCGCGCTCACCGACGTCCTGGAGCCCGGCGTAGGCGACGGCGATGCCCTGTTCGAATCCTTCATGCACGTCGAGGTCGACCGGCAGAGTGATCCGGAGCGACTCGACGCGATCCACAGGGAGCTCGAGAAGGTGCTGGCCGATGTGCGCGCCGCCGTCACCGACTGGCGCGCGATGCTGGCCAAGGTCGAGGTGGCGCTCGCGGACCTCGAGCGCGGCGCCAAGGTGCTCGACCCCGAGGAGCTGGCCGAGGCGCAGGCCTTCGTGGAGTGGATCGCGGCCAACCACTTCACCTTCCTCGGCTACGGCTGCTACGACCTGATCCCCGAGAAGGGCGGCGATCAGCTGTCCCGGGTCGAGGGCTCGGCGCTCGGCATCCTCCGCCTGCAGGACAGCGAGAGCCGGGTGTCGCGCAGCTTCGCGGCCCTGCCGCCCGAGATCCGGCGCAAGGCGCGCGAGCCGGTGCCGCTGATCATCACCAAGGCGAACGCGCGCTCGACCGTGCATCGCCCGGTCTATCTCGACTACATCGGCGTCAAGCGCTTCGACGCCAAGGGCAAGGTGATCGGCGAGCACCGCTTCCTCGGCCTGTTCACCTCGGCCGCCTACAACCGCAACCCGCGCGAGATCCCGCTTCTGCGGCGCAAGGTGGCGCGGCTGCTCGAGCGCGTCAGCCTGGCGCCCGCGAGCCACGCCGGCAAGGCGCTCGCCAACATCCTCGAGACCTACCCGCGCGACGAGCTGTTCCAGACCGGCGACGAGGAGCTGTTCGAGATCACGCAGGAGATCCTGCACCTGCAGGAGCGCCAGAAGATCAAGCTCTTCTTGCGTCGCGACGCCTTCGCCCGCTTCGTCTCCTGCCTCGTCTACGTGCCGCGCGAGCGCTACAACACGGAAATTCGCCGCCGCTTCCAGGACATTCTGCAGGAGGCGCTGAACGGCACCGAGGTCGAGTTCCAGGCCCAGGTGTCGGAATCGATGCTGGCGCGCATCCAGTTCATCGTGCGCACCCCCGAGGGCATCCCCGGTGACGTCGATCCGGACCAGGTCGAGGCGCGGCTGGTCGAGGCCGCGCGCTCCTGGAGCGACTGCCTGCGCGATGCCCTGATCGACGCCTACGGCGAGGAGGAGGGCAACCGGCTGCACCGCGCCTATGGCGATGCGCTGCCGATCGCGTATCAGGATCAGGTGCCGGCGCGCGCCGCCGTGCCCGATGTGCACCGCATCGACCAGCTCGCCCGGGGCGAGCTCGACCTCGCCATGAGCCTGTACCGCGCGCTGGAGCAGGAGGAGGGCATGCTCCGCTTCAAGCTCGCGCGCGCCGGCCAGGGCATCCCGCTCTCGGACGTTTTGCCGGTGCTCGAGAACATGGGCCTGCGCGTCCTGCAGGAGCAGCCCTACGAGGTGGTCACGCGTCAGGGCCAGACCTTCTGGCTGCACGACTTCGGCGTCCACCCGACCGACATCGGTGCGCTCGACCCGGACCGGGTCGGCGACGACTTCCAGGAGGCGTTCGCCCGGATCTGGCGCGGCGAGCTCGAGAACGACGGCTTCAACCAGCTGGTGCTGCGCGCCGGCCTGAACTGGCGCCAGGTCACGGTCCTGCGGACGTACTGCAAGTACCTGCTGCAGATCGGCATCCCGTTCAGCCAGGCGTACATGGAGCAGACGCTGGCCAACAATGCGGGGCTCGCCTGCGAGCTCGCCGCGCTGTTCGAGGCGCGCTTCGACCCGGGCCGCGGCGCCGGGCGCGAGGAGCGCCTGCAGCAGATGGAGGCGAAATTCCGCCAGGGGCTGGACGGGGTCGCCAATCTCGACGAGGACCGCATCCTGCGCCGTTATCTGCGTCTCATGCTCGCGACCATCCGGACCAACTTCTACCAGACCGGGCCGGACGGCGAGCCCAAGCCCTATCTCTCGTTCAAGATCGACCCGGCGGCCGTGCCCGACATGCCGCTGCCGCGCCCGGCGTACGAGATCTTCGTCTACGCGCCGCGCATGGAGGGCGTGCACCTGCGCGGCGGCAAGGTCGCACGCGGCGGCATCCGCTGGTCGGACCGGCGCGAGGACTTCCGCACCGAGGTCCTGGGCCTGATGAAGGCGCAGATGGTCAAGAACTGCGTCATCGTGCCGGTGGGCGCCAAGGGCGGCTTCGTGGTCAAGCGCCCGCCCCGGGGCGGCGATCGCACCGCGCTCCAGGAGGAGGTGATCGCCTGCTACAAGACGCTGATCTGGGGCATGCTCGACCTCACCGACAACCGGGTCGGCGACGGCATCGTGCCGCCCAGGCAGGTCGTGCGCTACGACGATGACGACCCGTACCTCGTGGTCGCCGCCGACAAGGGCACCGCCACCTTCTCCGACATCGCGAACGAGGTCAGCCAGAGCTACGGCCACTGGCTCGGCGACGCCTTCGCCTCGGGCGGCTCGGCCGGCTACGACCACAAGAAGATGGGCATCACCGCGCGCGGCGCCTGGGAATCGGTCAAGCGCCACTTCCTCGAGCTCGGCAAGGACTGCCAGACCGAGCCGTTCACCGCGGTCGGCATTGGCGACATGTCGGGCGACGTGTTCGGCAACGGCATGCTGCTCTCCGAGCAGATCCGTCTGATCGCGGCCTTC
>CAZXYL010000165.1:0-1618 GCA_964644915.1 uncultured Geminicoccaceae bacterium | reverse complement strand
AGCTGCTCGGGCCGATCGCGGAGGCGTTGCAGAGGCTGGAGGCGTGCGGCGCGGCGGAGGGAAATGCGGCGGATCCGCCCCCGCCCCCTTGACCTCGAGCAAGAGGGAGGGGCATGCAGGGCCGCCGGCGGATCGACGATCGGCGCCGCCAAGCGCGCGCTCGACCCCGCCGGCATCCTCAATCCCGGCGTGCTGGTGGAGGTCGGTCCCGGCTGAGGCCGACAGAGCAGGAACCCGTTCTCCGGGACCGCGTTCCGAGTGCAGCAGCGGGCGCGCAGCAACGGAGGGACGGCGATGGCCGAGCGGTTCGATGCCATCATCATCGGCACCGGCCAGGCGGGGCCGCCGCTCGCCGAACGGCTGACCGGCGCCGGCTGGCGGGTCGCGGTGACCGAGCGGCAGCGCTTCGGCGGCACCTGCGTGAACTACGGCTGCACCCCGACCAAGACCCTGATCGCGAGCGCCCGGGTCGCCCACGTGGCGCGGCGCGGCGCCGATTTCGGCATCGAGATCGACGGCCTGCGGGTCGACATGCGCAAGGTCAGGGCGCGCAAGGACGAGATCGTGGCCAGCTTCACCCAGGGCGTCGAGTCCTGGCTCAAGGAGATGGCGAACGCAAAGGTCTTCGAGGGCCACGCGGCGTTCGAGGGCGAGAAGCGCCTGCGCGTCGCCGATCGGGTGATCGAGGCCGACAGGATCTTCATCAACGTCGGCGCGCGGGCCGCGATCCCGCCGATTCAGGGCCTGGACCGGGTGCCCTACCTCACCAACTCGAGCATGCTCGATCTCGAGACCCTGCCCGAGCACCTGGTGATCCTGGGCGGCGGCTACGTCGGCGTCGAGTTCGCGCAGATGTACCGTCGCTTCGGCAGCCGGGTGACCATCGTCGACCACGCGCCCCGGCTCATGACCAAGGAGGACGAGGACGTCGCGCAGGCGATCGGTGAGATCTTCGAGGGCGAGGGCATCGAGGTCATCACGGGTGCGAAGGTCGAGCAGGTGGCGCGCGACGGCGAGGCTCTGCGCTTCCAGGTCTCCGGCGAGGGCGGCGCGCGCGAGCTGCGCGGCTCGCACTTCCTGGTCGCGGCCGGGCGCAGGCCCAATACCGACGATCTGAACCTCGAGGCGACCGGCCTCGAGACCGACGCGAAGGGCTACATCCCGGTCGACGATCATCTGCGCACCCGGGTGGACGGGATCTTTGCGCTCGGCGACTGCAACGGGCGCGGCGCGTTTACCCACACCTCGTACAACGATTTCGAGATCGTGGCCGCGAACCTGCTCGACGGCGACGATCGCAAGGTGACCGACCGGCCGAACACCTATGCCGCCTACATCGACCCGCCGTTCGGGCGGGTGGGCGCCAGCGAGAGCGAGCTGCGCCAGGCCGGTCGCAAGGCGCTCGTCAGCCGCCTGCCGATGTCGGGGGTCGCGCGCGCCCGCGAGCGCAGCGAGACCGCGGGGCTGATGAAGATCCTGGTCGACCCGCACACCGACCGCTTCCTCGGCGCCAGCATGCTCGGCATCCGCTGCGACGAGGTCGTGCATGCCATCAGCTATCTCATGCAGGCGCGCGCCAACTACCGCGACGTCATGCGCGCGGTGCCGATCCACCCCT
>CAZXYL010000164.1:0-6731 GCA_964644915.1 uncultured Geminicoccaceae bacterium | reverse complement strand
CCTGCCCTACTCGGTCGAGCAGATCTTCGAGCGCGAGCTGCCGGCCGAGGAGCGGCCCGAACACGCATCGACCTGAAAGACTTGACATGACCGAGCACCAGACCCTGACCGTACGCCTGCACCCGAACGACAACGTCGTGACGGCGCGCATCGACCTGCTGCCGAACACCGCGGTCGCGGGCGAGGACGTGGCCTGCGCCGGCCGGATCCCGGCCGGGCACAAGGTCGCGACCCGGCCCATCCCGCGGGGCGAGCCGATCACGAAGTACAACCAGATCATCGGCTTCGCGAGCGCAGACATCGCCCCGGGCGAGCACGTGCACGTCCACAATGTCGAGATGCACGACTTCGCGCGCGACTACGCCTTCGGCGTGGACGCGCGGCCGACCGAGTACGTCCCGGAGGATCGGCGCGCGAGCTTCCAGGGTTTTCTGCGCTCCTCCGGCAAGGCCGGCACGCGCAACTTCATCGGCGTGCTCTCGACCGTGAACTGCTCGGCGACGGTCGCGCATTTCATCGCCGAGACCTTCCCGCCCGACGTGCTGGCGCAATACCCGAACGTCGACGGCGTCGTGGCGCTGACCCACGGCACGGGCTGCGGCATGGCCGATACCGGCGAGGGCTTCTCGACCCTGCAGCGTACGCTCTGGGGCTACGCGCGCCATCCCAACTTCGCGGGCGTGCTCATGGTCGGGCTCGGCTGCGAGGTCAACCAGATCGACTTCCTGCTGGAGGCCTATCAGATCCAGCGCGGGCCGCATTTCCAGACCATGACCATGCAGGGGACGGGTGGCACGAGGAAGACCGTGGAGCGGGCGCAGGCCATCATCCGCGAGATGCTGCCGGAGGCGAACGCCGCGCCGCGCCAGCCGATCTCGGCCTCCGAGCTCTCCCTTGCGCTCCAGTGCGGCGGCTCGGATGCCTATTCCGGCATCACCGCCAACCCGGCGCTCGGCGCCTGCGCCGACCTCCTGGTGCGGCACGGCGGCACCGCGATCCTGGCCGAGACGCCCGAGATCTACGGCGCCGAGCATCTCCTCACCCGGCGCGCGGTCTCGCGCCAGGTCGGCGAAAAGCTGGTCGAGCGGATCAAGTGGTGGGAGGACTACTGCTCCCGCAATGGCGGTGAGATGAACAACAATCCCTCGCCCGGCAACAAGGCGGGCGGGCTCACCACGATCCTCGAGAAATCGCTGGGCGCTGCCGCCAAGGGCGGGACCACCAACCTCACCGGCGTCTATAAATATGCCGAACCCGTGAACGTGCCCGGCTTCGCCTTCATGGACAGCCCGGGCTACGATCCGGCCTCGGTCACCGGCCAGGTGGCCTCGGGCGCCAACGTCGTCTGCTTCACCACCGGGCGCGGCTCCTGCTTCGGCTTCAAGCCCGCGCCCTCGATCAAGCTCGCCACCAACACCGAGATGTACCGCCGCATGGAGGACGACATGGACGTCAACTGCGGCATCATCCTGGACGGCGAGGTCACGGTCGAGGAGATGGGGCGGCGCATCTTCGATCTGGTGCTCGAGGTCGCGTCGGGCCGCCGCTCCAAGTCCGAGGCGCTCGGCTTCGGCAACCACGAGTTCACGCCCTGGCAGATCGGCGCCGTGATGTAGGGCGTCCAGGCAGCGAGCGGGAGACGGGACGTGGCACGCGCGAAACCTGTCGCAGACCAGCGCGATTCCCTCTACGAGCGGGACTTCTACCTGTGGCTCGAGCAGCAGGCGGAGTTGTTGCGGGAAGGGCGGCTGGACGAGCTGGACGTTGCCAACCTGCTCGAAGAGATCGAGGCAATGGGGCGCAAGGACAAGAAGGCCGTCAAGAGCAACCTTGTCGTCCTGTTGACGCATCTATTGAAGCACCAGTTTCAGCCCGAACAGCGATCGAGCGGCTGGCAAGGCTCGATCGTGGAGCACCGCCGGCGGCTGCGCTACGATTTCGAGGAGAGCCCGAGCCTGCGCCCGCACGCGGCCGGGGTATTCGCGCGCGCCTATGCCGATGCGCGCGAACAAGCGAGTGCGGAGACCGGGCTGCCGCTTCAAACCTTGCCCGAGTCCAGCCCCTGGACCCTGGAGCAGACCCTCGATCCGGCCTTCATGCCGGACTGAGCTGCCAAACGGCAACAGTCGGCGCGCAAACCGCCGCGCACGCGCGATTAGGCTTAACACCGCCACACTTCTCTGCTTATGTACATTTCAAAGTGCACGAATGCATCCGGTCGGGTTCAAGCGCAGGGGCTCGTGACATGTATCGACGGTGGCTCGCAGGCGTGGCAGCTTTCGCTCTGCTCGGCGGGGCGCAGGCGGCCTCGGCCCAGAATGCCGAGACGAACGGGGCCGCGGCCGACAGGAACGCCGTGGCGGTCAGCGCGGACGAGGCGATCGCGGATGACGGCTCCAACGTGATCGTCGGCAACAAGAACCGCGCCGCGGCCGCGAACCAAGGCGGTGCGGCGGTCGCCGGCTCCGGCCTTGCGATCGGCGCATCGGACAACACGGTCACCGGCGAGAAGAACACGGCGGTGTTCGGCCAGGGCAACGTCGTCGCCACGCCGCACGTCGAGCAGATCATTCCGTCCTGGGACGGCTACGGCGAGGGCGGCCCCAAGGTCGACACCGGCTCGATCACCGACCAGAGTATCGGCGAGCTCAAGGGCACCAACTTCATCGCCGGCAACACCGGCCTGGTCAACCAGGGCGCGCCCACCGGCATCGCGGCCGACAATTCGTTCAACAAGTCGGGCGCGCTCGGGACGCAAGGCGCGGCCGCGCCGAACTCGAACGGCCCGGGCGCGGTCGGCCCGAACAAGAAGAGCATCGCGCTCAGTGCCGGAGAGGAGGTCGCGGACGACGGCTCGAATGCGATCATCGGCAACGGCAACAAGGCCGCGGCCGCCAACCAGGGCGGTGCTGCGGTCGGCGGCGATGGCACCGCGCTCGGCTTCTACAACAACAAGGTCGAGGGTGACGACTCGACGGTGGTTTTCGGCGCCGACAACGTGGTCGCCACCGCCCATCTCTCCCAGGTCATCGGCCAGGTCGGCGGCGATGCGCGCGCGGCCGACGTCAACGGCGGCTTCGGCGCCGGCGATCTGCTCACCGGCGACATCAGGTCGGTCTCGGTGTCCTCAGCCACCGGCGCCAACCGGATCCAGATGAACACCGGCGTCGGCAATCAGGCGGCACCGCTGTCCATCGCTGCAAAGATGTCGTTCAACTGACGCCGGTCATCGGCGACGCGACCTCCAGGCCTGGGTCGAGATCTCAGGCGGCATCCGCGGGGCTGGTCTCGAGCAGGGCCACGATCTCGCCAATCATCGGGGCCAATGCGTAGTCCTTGGGCGTGAACACCCGGGCCACCCCGGCCGCGAGCAGGGCTTCTGCATCCTTGCGCGGGATGATGCCGCCCACGACCACCGGCACGTCGGCGAGGCCCGCCGCGCGCATGCGGGCGAGGACGTCCGCGACCAGCGGCCGGTGCGAGCCGGACAGGATCGATAGCCCGACCACGTGCACGCCCTCCTCGAGCGCGGTGTTGACGATGCGGGCGGGCGTGAGGCGAATGCCCTCGTAGACCACCTCGAGCCCGCACTCGCGCGCGGCCACCGCGATCTGCTCGGCGCCGTTGGAATGGCCATCCAGGCCGGGCTTGCCGACCAGCATCTTGAGGCGCCGGCCGAGCCGGGCGGAGAGGCGCTCGACGCGGCCGCGCACCTCGGCGAACCCGGCAACGGCGCCGAGCCCGGCATGCGCCCCGCCGACCCCGGTCGGCGCCCGGTACTCGCCGAACAGCTCGCGCATGACCTGGCCCCACTCGCCCGTGGTGACGCCCGCGTGCGCGCAGGCGATCGAGGGCGCCATGACGTTGCGGCCCTCACCCACCGCCCGGCGCAGCTCGTCCAGGGCCCGGGTGGCGGCGCGCTGGTCGCGGGCGGCGCGCTGCGCGCGCAGGCGCTCGACCTGCTCGGCCTCGGCCCGCGCGTCCACGGCGAGGAAGCCGCCGTCGCCACCGGCGGTGAGCGGCGAATCCGCGGTCTCGGTGTAGCAGTTGACGCCCACGACCTTTTGCGCGCCCGAGGCGATCGCGGCGAGCCGCGCCGTGTTGGCCTCGACCAGGCGCTGCTTCATGTAGCCCGCTTCGACCGCGGCGAGCGCCCCACCCATGGCCTCGATGCGGGCGAGCTCCTCGCGCGCCGCGACCTTCAGCTCCTCGACCTTGCGTTCGACCACGGGCGAGCCTGTGAACAGGTCCTCGAACTCCAGGAGGTCGGTCTCATATGCCAGAATCTGTTGAAGGCGCAGGCTCCACTGCTGGTCCCAGGGCCGGGGCAGCCCCAGCGCCTCGTTCCAGGCCGGCAGCTGCACGGCGCGGGCGCGCGCATCCTTCGAGAGCGTCACCGCCAGCGTGCCGAGCAGGATGCGATAGACGTTGTTCTCGGGCTGCTGCTCCGTGAGGCCCAGCGAGTTCACCTGGACGCCGTAGCGGAAGCGCCGCAGCGCCGGGTCAAGAACGCCGTAGCGCTCGGCCGTGATCTCGTCCCAGAGCTCGCCGAACGCCCGCATCTTGCACATCTCGGTGACGAAGCGGACGCCGGCATTGACGAAGAAGCTGATCCGGCCGACGACGCGCGCGAGGTCGGAGGCCGGCACCTGGCCGCCGTCGCGCACCGTGTCGAGCACCGCGAGCGCGTTCGCGAGCGCGAAAGCGAGCTCCTGCACCGGCGTCGCCCCGGCCTCCTGCAGGTGATAGGAGCAGACGTTGATCGGATTCCACTTCGGCAGCTCGCGCCAGGCGAACGCGATCACATCTGCGGTGAGCTTCAGCGATGGCCGGGGCGGCAGGATGTAGGTCCCGCGTGAGAGATACTCCTTGATGATATCGTTCTGCACCGTGCCGGTGAGCCTGGCCCGGTCCGCGCCCTGGCGCTCGGCGACGGCGACGTAGAGCGCGAGCAGCCAGGGTGCCGTCGCGTTGATCGTCATCGAGGTGTTCATCTGCTCGAGCGGAATGCCGTCGAACAGCTGCAGCATGTCGGCGAGGCTGCAGACCGGCACGCCGACCTTGCCGACCTCCCCGGCCGCGAGCGGGTGATCGCTGTCGTAGCCGGTCTGAGTCGGCAGATCGAAGGCGACCGACAGCCCGGTCTGCCCGCGCGCGAGGTTGGTCCGGTAGAGCGCGTTGCTCGCCGCCGCCGAGCTGTGCCCGGCGTAGGTGCGGAACAACCACGGCCGGTCGGGTGGGGCGCTGGGCGCCATGTCGGAACCTCCTGGAATGCTGCTGCATTCTTCAACACGCGTTAGCATCGATCCTGTTCCCCGGTCAAAGGGTTTATGTGTTGACCCTCAACACGAACTCGCCTAACGTGCTTGCCGGTTTGCGGAGATCCCACGATGAGCAGGACAACCGTCGAGCACGTCATCAACCGTTTCGGCTCGCAGCAGCGCGTGGCCGACCTGCTGGGCATCTGGCAGACCGCGGTGAGCGGCTGGGTGCGCCGCGGCGCCATCCCGGCGAGAAGACAGGTGCAGCTGTTAACGATTGCCCAACGCGAAGGGATCGATCTTAGGCCGGCCGACTTCTTCGCCGTGCCGACGGGCTCGAACGGTCACGATCTCGCCCGCGCCAACCACTCGGAGCCTGCGCCTGCCATGACCGAGACCGCCAAAGTGATCCCGCTCACCGACGGCGCGACCGCGCCCGCGCTCGTCGCCGCCACCCGGGACCTGTACGAGATCGGCGAGATCCCGCCGCTCGGGCACGTGCCGAAGAACATGTACGCCTGGGTCATCCGGCGCGAACGGCACGGCGAGCCCAGCCAGGCCATGCGCCAGGAGGTGGTGCCGACGCCCGAGCTCGACAGCGACGAGGTGCTGGTCCTGGTGATGGCCGCGGGCGTCAACTACAACGGCATCTGGGCGGCGCTCGGCAGGCCGGTCTCGGTGTTCGACGTGCACAAGGCCGAATACCACGTCGCCGGCTCGGACGCTTCCGGCATCGTCTGGGCGGTGGGGGCCAAGGTCAAGCGCTGGAAGGTCGGCGACGAGGTCGTCGTCCACTGCAACCAGGACGACGGCGACGACGAGGAGTGCAACGGCGGCGACCCGATGAACTCGCCCTCCCAGCGCATCTGGGGCTACGAAACGCCCGATGGCTCCTTCGCCCAGTTCTGCCGGGTGCAGTCGCGCCAGCTGATGGCGCGGCCGCGCCATCTGACCTGGGAGGAGAGCGGCTGCTACGTGCTCACGCTGGCGACGGCCTATCGGATGCTGTTCGGCCACCCGCCGCATACGCTGCGTCCAGGCCAGAACGTGTTGGTGTGGGGCGGGGCGGGCGGCCTCGGCTCGATGGCGATCCAGATCATCGCCGCGTCCGGGGCCAACGCGATCGCCGTGATCTCGGAGGAGGACAAGCGCGACTTCGTCATGTCGCTCGGCGCCAAGGGCGTGATCAACCGCAAGCAGTTCGATTGCTGGGGCCAGCTGCCCGACGTGGACGACCTCGAGGCCTATGGCGCCTACATGAAGAAGGTGCGCGAGTTCGGCAAGGCGATCTGGGCGATCACCGGCAAGGGCAACGACGTGGACGTGGTTTTCGAGCACCCGGGGGAGGCGACGTTCCCGGTCTCGGCCTTCGTGGTCAAGCGCGGCGGCATGGTGGTGATCTGTGCCGGCACGACCGGCTACAACCTGACCCTCGATGCGCGTTTTTTGTGGATGCGCCAGAAGCGCATG
>CAZXYL010000163.1:0-1569 GCA_964644915.1 uncultured Geminicoccaceae bacterium | reverse complement strand
GGCGCAGGACCGGGCGCCGGGCTCGGCCCAGATCGTGATTCCGGCGGGGCCGCGCCTGGGCGACGTGGTGATCGAGGCGGAGCATCTGAGGAAGGCCTTCGGCGATCGCCTCCTGATCGACGATCTCGACTTCCGCCTGCCACCCGGCGGCATCGTCGGCGTGATCGGCCCCAACGGCGCCGGCAAGACCACCCTGTTCCGCATGGTCGTGGGCCAGGAGCAGCCGGATGCGGGCACGCTCAGGGTCGGCGATACGGTCGTGCTCGGCTACGTCGATCAGGTGCGCGACGCGCTCGATCCCGACCGATCCGTCTGGGAGGAGGTCTCCGGGGGGCGCGACACCATCCAGCTCGGCAAGCGCGAGGTCAACTCCCGCGCCTACGTCGCCGCGTTCAACTTCCGCGGCCCCGACCAGCAGCGCAAGGTGGGCGTGCTCTCGGGCGGCGAGCGCAACCGCGTGCACCTCGCCAAGCTCCTCAAAGGCGGCGCCAACGTCATCCTGCTCGACGAGCCGACCAACGATCTCGACGTCGACACGCTGCGCGCGCTCGAGGATGCGCTGCTCGAGTTCGCCGGCTGCGCCGTGGTGATCAGCCACGACCGCTGGTTCCTGGACCGTATCGCGACCCACATCCTGGCCTTCGAGGGCGACAGCCAGGTCGTGTGGTTCGAGGGCAACTACCAGGACTACGAGGCGGATCGCAAACGCCGCCTGGGCGCCCTGGCCGAGCAGCCGCACCGGATCCGCTACAAGCCGCTCAAGGTGGCTTAGCTCCGGTGAGCACCGGCTTGCCGATGGGACGCGCATCCTCTATGTAGTGAATGACACTACACAGAGCTCATGCCATGCGATCCGTATCGGCGCGCGAAGCCAACCAGCAGTTCGCCCGCATTCTCGGCGAGGTCGCGAACGGTGAGGAGATCGTGATCACCCGCCGCGGCAAGCCGGTGGCCGTGCTCTCGCCCTATGAGAAGCGGCGGCTCACGCCGGAGCAGGAGGCGGCGATCGAGCGCGTCATCGAGATGATGAAGCGAGGAATTGGCACCGGTGCTCGCCGCTTCAGTCGCGACGAGATGCACGAGCGGTGAGTGTCGCGTTCGACACGAACGTCTTCGTCTACAGCATCGATCCGAAGGGTGGTCGGCGCCATCACCTCGCAATGGGTTTGCTCGCGCGAGCGCTGCGGTCGGGGCGCTGCATCGTTCTTTTTCAGACTTTGGCCGAGTTCTACTGGGTATCGACCCGAAAGCTTGCTACGCCGCCAGACAGGGCCCGTGCCTTCATCGATGGATTGCGCACGGCGGTGCGTGTGCACACTGCGGTCGAACCGGACCTGGATCCGGCCATGCTAGCTGCACAACGCCACGGGCTCTCGTTCTGGGATGCGCTGCTGTGGGCGACCGCGGATCGGGTCGGCGTACGCTGGTTGATCACGGAGGATTTCCAGGACGGCCGCGTTATCGGCGGTGTGACCTTCGTCGACCCGTTCAATGCGGCCAATGACCGACTGCTCGAGCGCGCACTGCCGCCCGTGTCCTGACGGACGCGACGGGCATCGCCCCGCGCCG
>CAZXYL010000162.1:0-6750 GCA_964644915.1 uncultured Geminicoccaceae bacterium | reverse complement strand
CTGCGGGTGCCGCTGCTCTCCTCGCTCGCCAACATGCTGATCATGCTCACGGGCGTAGGCGTCGGCATCGCCTATTCCCTGCGCGGCGAGCAGTTCAGGCTCTGGACGCCCGTGGCCTCGGTGCGCGTGCTCAGCGCGTCGGTGCCCGAGCAGCTCGGCGGCCGTCGCGCCACGCTGGATCGGGGATGAGAGACATCCAGCCGAACGGATGACGACATGCCAAGGAACCTGGAGGGGCAGACGATGACGCACGAACGCCTGATCGATGCCTCCGACCATGAGCGGCCCCGGTCGCACGAGCGGGACGGCCGCGATTTCGACCTGCGCCCGTTGCTCCGGCCGCTCTGGCGCCGCAAGGGGCTGCTCGCGACGACCGTGGTCGCGATCACGTCGCTCGCCGCGCTCTACGCCTACAGCCTGTCGCCCGTCTACACGGCGAGCGCCAAGGTGCTGGTCGGCGTGCCCCAGCTGCAGGTCGTCGAAACCGACGGCATCCTGAACGCGCGCGCCATGACCAAAGACACGATCGAGAACGAGGTGCAGATCCTCCAGTCGCGCTCGCTCGCGCAGGAGGTGGTGCGGGCGGTCGAGCTGGATCGGTTCCCGGAGTTCAATCCCGCCTTGCAGCAGGAGCCGGAGGAACCGGCGCTGCGGTTGGGCGACGTGCTGCCGGCGCCGGTGCTGGACCGGCTCGGCGTGCCCGCCGAGGCCGGAGTGTCCTCGGTCCTGCAGATCGCGGCGGACCGGGTCCGGGATCTGTCCGGCACGGCGGCGCCGCAGGCGGCGCCGGCGCCGCAGCTGGCCTACGCCGAGGACGAGAGCCGGGCGGTGGTCGACCGTCTGCTGGCGGCGCTCGAGGTCGAGCCCGAGGGCCGCTCGGAGGTGCTGCGCATATCGGTCCGCGCGCACGACCCGGGGCTCGCCGCCGTGCTCGCCAATTCGGTCGCCGATCAGTATCTCCGGGAGCAGGTCGAGACCAAGCTCTCGGCGCGCGGCCAGGCCACGGACTGGCTCACCGGGCGGCTCGACGAGCTGCGCGAGAAGGTCGAGGCCGGTGAGAGCCAGATCGAGGAGTATCGCTCCCGCCTGGGGCTGATCGAGGGCAATACCTCGACCATCGCGGGCCAGCAGCTGAGTGAGCTCAATACCGAGCTGGCCACGGCCACGGCGCAGGAGGCGAGGGCCGAGGCGCGCTACGCCAAGGTTCAGGAGCTGCTCGAGCAGAATGCGGATGCCGCCTCGATCCTGGAGGTGCTCGAATCGCGGACCATCCAGGAGCTGCGCCGCGTCGAGGCCGAGCTCGGAGCGCAACGGGCCGAGCTGGTGGGCACCTTCGGCCCCCAGCACCCGCGCATGCTCGAGCTGGAATCGCAGGTCGCGGACGTGCGCGCCCAGATCGAGAACGAGGTCAACCGCATCCTGCAAGGGCTCGAGAACGAGCTTGAGATCGCACAGGATCGCACGGCCAGGCTGGAAGCCGCGCTCGCAGCGGTCGAGCAGCGGATCGGCGAGATGAACACGGCCGAGGTTCGGCTGCGCGCGATGCAGCGCGACGTCGACGCCGACCGGACCGCGTTCGAGGCCTACCTCACCCGGTTCGCTCAGACCCGCCAGCGTGAGGGCCTCGACGGGGCGGACGCGCGCCTCATCTCGGCCGCCGTGGCGCCCGGCGCGCCGACCTCGCCCGACATCCCCCTGATCGTCGGTGTGGGCTTCGTGTTCTCCCTCTTTTCCGGGCTGCTGCTGGTCTTCGGCGCCGAGCAGATGGACCGCGGCCTGCGCAGCACGGAGCAGGTTCGCGACATGCTCGATCTCCCGGCGCTGGGCATCGTGCCCAACCTGCGCAGCGTCTGCAGCACGCGCCTGGCACCGCACGACTACGTGCTGGAGAAGCCGAACTCGGCGTTCGGCGAGGCGATCCGCTCGCTCCGCACCAGCCTCTTTCTGGCGCGCACCGCCCCGGGGCGGCCCTCGGGGCCGAAGCAGGTGCTGCTCACGTCCTCGGCGCAGGGCGAGGGCAAAACCACGCTCTGCCTCTCGATCGCCCGGCACGCCGCCTCTTGCGGCGAGTCCGTGGTGCTGGTCGACTGCGATCTCCGCCGGCCATCGGTGCACCGCGCGCTCGGCTCCGACGACGGGCTGGGGGTCGTGGATTATCTCGAGGATGCCCACCTCCGCCTCGACGACGTGATCCAGGTGGACGAGAAGTCCGGCCTCCACTTCATCCCGGCGGGCCTGGTATCGCCGAATTCGGCCGAGCTGCTGCGCTCGCCGCGGCTGCACCAGCTGCTCAACGGGCTCAGCGCGCGCTACGAGCTGGTGCTGATCGACTCGCCGCCGATGCTGCCGGTCTCCGACACGGCGATCCTCGCCTCGCTCGCCGAGGCCACCCTGTTCATCGTGCACTGGCGGATCGCCCGGCGCGAGGCGGTCGAGACCGCGATGAGCCGCTTGCGCCTGCCGAGATCCAGCTTCGGGGCGGTGGTCCTCAACAGCGTCGACGTGCGCAAGCTGGCCCGGTACGGCTCCGCCGAGGCCCTGCCCTATCGCGACAAGCATTACCTGAGCTACTACGCTCGCTAGTGCGCCGCCGGTCAGTCGCTAGGTTCGGCGCTGCTCGCCCCGGTGCCGCCCTCGACCTCGCCTTTGCGCTGGAGCCAGAGCACGACGGCCCACCAGAACGAGGCCCAGGCGGCACCGAGGGTCCAGCCGGCGAGCACGTCGCTCGGCCAGTGCACGCCCAGATAGACCCGGCTGACGCCGACCAGAACGGTGAGCAGGACCGCGAGCGAGATCAGATAGAGCTTGAGACGGCGGCCCGGTTGCATCCGTGCGAGCAGCGCGCCGAGCGTGAGGTAGGTGATCGCCGAGAGCATGGCATGGCCGCTCGGGAAGCTCGCCGTGTAGACCCCCATGCTGTGCGGCACCAGATCCGGTCGCGGCCGGTCGAAGCCGAGCTTGAGCAGCGTGCTGAGCAGCATGCCGCCGCCGATCGCCACCACAAGAAACAGGGCGGCCTTGCCCTGCCGCTGGAGCAGGAGAAAACCCGCCGCGGCGAGCGTGATGAAGCTCAGCACGCCGATCCCGCCGAGCGCGGTGATGTCGCGACCGAGTTCCTCGAGCCAGGGCGGGCCCAGAGGATCGGAGGGGTCGGCGGGATCGCGCAGCGCGAGCAGCACCGCCTCGTCGAAGGCGTGCGTCTCCCGCTCGAGCACCTCGTCCGCGAGCTCGGCGAACGCCCACATCGCGCCAGCCGCGAGCCCGAGCGTCAGGAACAGCGCCAGCTCGCGCCGGACGAGACGGCCCAAGGGGCCGAGCAGCTGGGCGGACCAGCGGAACGCTCGAAGGGTTCTCAAGGCGATGGCTCACGCTTGCCTGGCACTGGCGACATCGCGCGGCGGGAAGATCTCGATCGGCTCGTTGCGACCGCGCAAGCCGTGCCGGCCGACGCTCTCCACGATCCAAGGCCAAGACCAGCGGGCCGGGATTTTGTTCTCGATGATCGCCACTGCCAGCCGGCCGAGCTTTTCGGTTGAGAGCGGATGCTGCCGTGCTAGGGTCGCCCTCTGGTAGCGCTCCGGCGGCCGTCGGGCAAGGCGGGGCCGCAGGGGCCGGCGATGGAGAGCGCGATGATGTCCGATCGACTCTGCGGCAGGAACCTCGCGGCCGGGGTCGTGCTGGCTGCGGCGCTGGGCCTTGGCGTCCCGGCGAAGGCCCAGACGATCCACATCGGCAACACTGGCGAGCCGGACACGCTCGATCCCCACCACGCCGCCGGCATCTGGGAGGACCGGATCATCGGCGACGCCTTCATGGGGCTGACCACGGACGCCCCCGACGGCAGCGTGATCCCGGGCATCGCCGAGAGCTGGGCCGTGAGCGACGACGGCACGGTCTATACCTTCGAGCTCGGCGAGCACGTGTGGTCCGACGGCGTGCCGGTCACGGCCGAGGACTTCGCCTTCTCGTTCCGGCGCATCCTCGACCCCGAGACCGCGGCCAAGTACGCCTCGGTCCTGTACCCGGTCAAGAACGCGCAGGCGATCAACGAAGGCGCGCTCCCGGACCTGGACGCGTTGGGCGTGCGGGCGCTGGGCGAGCGGACGCTCGAGATCGCGCTCGAGGCCCCCACCCCGTACTTCCTCGAGCTGCTGACGCACTACACCACCTTCGCCGTGCCCCGGCACAAGGTCGAGGAGCTGGGCGACGACTGGGTCAAACCCGGCAACCTGGTCTCGAACGGCGCCTACACGATCGAGGAGTGGGTGCCGAACACGCACGTCAAGCTGGTCAAGAATGCCCGCTTCCACGATGCCGGGAACGTCGCCATCGACACCGTCTTCTACATGCCGACCGAGGACCGCTCGGCGGCGCTCAGGCGCTTCCGCGCGGGCGAGCTCGACATCAACACCGACATCCCCTCGGACCAGATCGACTGGCTGATGCAGAACATGCCCGAGGTCGTGCACATCTCGCCCGAGCTCGGCATCTACTACTACGCCTTCAATCTGCGCGAGCCGCCGTTCGACGATCCGGTGGTGCGCCAGGCGCTGTCGATGGCGATCGACCGCGAGGCGATCACCGACAAGGTGCTGCGCACCGGCGAAGTGCCGGCCTACAGCTTCGTCCCGCCGGGCGTCGGCAACTATCCCGAGCCCGCGTTCGCCGAGTGGAAGGATGTGCCGCACGAGCAACGGGTCGCGCGGGCGAAGGAACTGCTCGCTGAGGCGGGGCTCGGTCCCGACAACCCCCTCTCGCTCACGCTCCGCTACAACACCAGCGAGAACCACAAGAAGGTCGCGATCGCGGTCGCCGCCATGTGGAAGCAGCTCGGCGTCGAGACCGAGCTCTTCAACAACGAGGTCAAGGTGCACTACAACGATATCCAGGAGGGGGATTTTCAGGTCGCGCGCGCCGGCTGGCTCGCGGACTACAACGACCCCCAGAACTTCCTGTTCCTGCTGGAGAGCACCAGCGACAAGCTGAACTACGCGGGCTACGCCAACCCCGAGTTCGACGCGCTCATGCAAGAGGCGGCGCGGACCGCGGACCTGGCCCGGCGGGCGGAGACCCTGCGCCAGGCCGAGGCGATCGCCATGGCCGATCAGCCCTACGTGCCGATCTACTACTACGTCTCCAAGAACCTCGTGGCACCCCATGTGCAGGGCTGGGTCGACAACGTGAAGAACGTCCACCGCACCCGCTTTCTGCGCATCGAGCGCTAGCTCGGCCCCGGCGGCGGCGGAGGGCTGCCGCCGCCCCGCGTTCGGCCCGCCATGGCCGCGTACCTCGCCCGCCGCCTGCTGGTCGGCATCCCGACCCTGCTCGTGATCGTCACGGTCGCGTTCTTCATGATGCGCCTCGCACCCGGCGGCCCGTTCGATGCCGAGCGGGCGCTGCCGCCCGAGATCGAGCGCAACCTGCTCGCCGCCTACGACCTCGACCAGCCGCTCGTCCTGCAATACTTCGACTATATTCTCGGCGTGCTGCAGGGCGATTTCGGCCCGTCCTTCAGGTACCGCGACTTCACGGTCGCCGAGCTCCTGCTCACCGGCTTCCCGGCCAGCCTCAAGGTCGGCGGCCTGGCCATGCTGCTGGCGCTCGCGGTCGGAACGGGGCTCGGCACGCTCGCAGCGCTGCGCCAGAACTCCGCCGCCGACTACGCCGTCATGGCCACGGCCATGACCGGCATCACGATCCCGAATTTCGTCACCGCCCCGCTGCTCACGCTGGTCTTCGGCGTCTGGCTGAGCTGGCTGCCCGTGGCCGGATGGGGCGGTGGGAGCCTGCGACACCTGGTGCTGCCGGTGATCGCGCTCGCTCTCCCCCAGGTCGCGTACATCGCCCGGCTCACGCGCGGCAGCATGATCGAGGTGCTGGGCGCCAACTACATCCGCACCGCCCGCGCGAAGGGTCTGCGCGAGCAGATCGTGGTGCGCCGCCATGCGCTCAAAGGGGCGCTGCTGCCGGTCGTGTCCTACCTCGGCCCGGCGACCGCCCAGCTGGTCACGGGCTCGGTGGTGATCGAGACCATCTTCGGCATCCCGGGCGTCGGCCGCTACTTCGTCCAGGGTGCTCTGAACCGCGACTATACGCTCGTGATGGGCACGGTGATCGCCTACGCGGTGCTGATCATCGCGCTCAATCTGATCGTCGATCTGATCTACGGTCTGCTCGATCCGAAGGTGAAGCAGAGGTGAGCTTCCCCGCGCGCAGGGACGTGCTGGCCGATGTGGGCGAGGTCCAGGGCCGCTCGCTCTGGCAGGATGCCCGCCGGCGCCTGTTGCGCAACAAGGCGGCCGTGGTCTCCATGATCCTGCTGGCGATCGTCGCGCTCATGGCCGCCTTCGCGCCCTGGCTCAGCCCGCACGCTTACGACGAGGTCTACTGGGAGCGTATCGCCGCCCCGCCCGACCTCGAGCACGCGCACTGGTTCGGCACCGACGGCAACGGCCGCGACCTGTTCGTGCGCACCCTCTACGGCGCCCGGGTCTCGCTCGCGGTGGGCATCCTCGCCACGGCCGTGAGCCTGGTGATCGGGGTCACCTGGGGTGCGGTCGCGGGCTGGTTCGGCGGCCGCATCGACGGCCTCATGATGCGCATCGTCGACGTGCTCTATTCGCTGCCCTTCATGTTCTTCGTGATCATCCTGATGGTGGTGTTCGGCCGGCACATCTTCCTGATCTTCATCGCCATCGGTGCGGTCGAATGGCTGACCATGGCGCGCATCGTGCGCGGCCAGACGCTGTC